>NZ_JBEONQ010000007.1:0-138288 GCF_040544445.1 Undibacterium sp. GrIS 1.8
GCAACATCATAGCAAACACGCGCAAGGGGTTGCTGCCAGCATCGAGCAACTGCTCACGCCACATCAGCAGCACTGCCATACCATCACGTTCGATAACGGCAGGGAATTTGCAGGGCATGAGTCCATCGCAGCGCATCTGCAAGCCCAAGTGTACTTCGCTCATCCGTATCATTCCTGGGAGCGGGGGCTCAACGAGAACACGAACGGCTTATTACGATACTACTTTCCAAAGAACACCAACTTCAAGGAAATCACTCAAGCCCAGTTACAACGGGCAGTCAATCATCTCAATCATCGCCCTAGGAAATGCCTCGGCTATCGAACGCCGTTTGAGGTTTTTTATAATTTGGATATACTCCCACTAAAACTTACCTCCCGTTGCTCTTCGTAGCTGAATCCGCCTACCCTTATTGTCCAGATATCGCTTGGACGATTTAAATTACTGGGTGGGAGTATTAATTTATTGGTTTTATGCTTTAGATTTATTTTTGCAAAAAAAAGCGCCGCAAATTCGTTTTGATACGAACTTGCGGCGCTTTTTTATTTGGTGGAGCTTTATTATTTTTTACGTTTAGGCGATAGCACGGTAGGCAAGGCTTTCGGTAAGGTGTCTGGATAATCGCGACTAAAATGCAGGCCTCGGCTTTCGCGGCGAGACAGTGCGCTATTCACGATCAGTGAGGCGACATCAACCAGATTGCGCAGTTCCAGCAAATTATTTGTAATGCGGAAATTAGCGTAATACTCATCGATTTCTTCTTTCAATAAACGTATCCGATGTTTTGCGCGCTCCAGTCGTTTATTGGTGCGAACGATGCCGACATAATTCCACATAAAGCGACGCAGTTCGTCCCAGTTGTGAGCGATGACGACTTCTTCATCTGCATCCGATACACGGCTTTCGTCCCATGCTGGTAAGTTGAGAGACGGTCGTAATTCTTGTGCCGCGATGTCTTGCGCCGCAGCTTTGCCGATAACCAGGCATTCCAACAAGGAATTGCTGGCTAATCGATTGGCGCCATGCAGACCGGTGTAGGCGGTCTCTCCTACGGCGTATAAACCAGGCAAATCTGTTCTGCCGGTCGTATCGGTCACAATCCCGCCGCAGGTGAAATGTACTGCAGGTACCACGGGAATAGCTTGCTTAGTAATGTCGATACCCAATTCCAGGCAGCGGGCATAAATCATTGGGAAGTGTTCTTTTAAAAATTCCGGTGATTTATGCGTAATATCGAGCTCTACAAAATCTAAACCACGTTTTTTCATTTCGAAATCGATCGCTCTTGCGACCACATCGCGCGGTGCGAGTTCTGCCCGGCTATCATGATCGAGCATAAAGCGTGCACCTGCGCTGGCACCTGCCTCTGCTGGCAACTTTAAGATGCCACCTTCACCACGTACCGCTTCAGTGATCAGAAATGATTTGGCATACGGATGATATAAACAGGTCGGATGGAATTGCATAAACTCCATATTCGCTACGCGACATCCAGCACGCCATGCCATCGCAATGCCATCCCCCGTCGCCGTGTCCGGATTGGTCGTGTACAAATACACTTTGCCAGCGCCGCCAGTCGCCATGACGGTATGTGGCGCTTCAAACGTATGGACTTTACCCGTTTTGACATCTTGCACATACAGACCCAAACAGCGCGGTGTCGCGGATGTTTCGCCCAGCTTGGCTGAGGTAATAACGTCGATTGCGTAGTGATGTTCAAACAAACTGATGTTCGGATGCGCCCGAACTTTTTGTTCCAGTGTCTGTTGTACGGCATGACCTGTGGAGTCAGCAGCATGAATAATCCGTCGCTGGCTGTGACCGCCTTCGCGCGTCAGGTGGAAGCCTAATTCAGCATCGTCGTCACGCGTAAATGGCACACCTTGTTCGATGAGCCAATCAATTGCTTCGCGTCCGTGTTCAATGATGTAGCGGGTCGCACCTTCATCACACAGACCACCGCCAGCGATCAGCGTATCTGAAATATGCTGCTCGTGACTGTCATGCGAATCCAGTACGGCGGCAATACCACCTTGCGCCCAATCACTGGCACCATCGAGTAAAGCACGCTTAGAAACCACCGCAACTTTGCGGGTCTTAGCGAGATGTAGCGCGACCGATAAACCTGCTAAGCCACTACCTACAATTGCGACGTCAAATTTCATAAGGATGACCGTTAATTCAAGCGCTTGCTTGTACTGCACTAAAAAATATCTTAACTAAACTCACCATGCTGAATTTATCGAGTTTAGTTATCGGTATAAAGCGGGTTGTTTTTTTGCGTATGCTTGTTGCGTTATTCGTCAACAATCACGGGCTTCACTTTGGCAGCAGCAGCTTTTGCCAGCAACCGAGCCGTATCGGTACCTGCCGCAGTGGCTAGTGCAACACCCATGCGGCGGCGACTAAATGATTCTGGCTTACCGAATAAACGGATATCGGTGCCTTCCACTTGCAAAGCTTCTGCCACACCTTCAAACGCAATTGCTTTGTGATTATGCTGACCGTAGATTACCGCAGATGCAGCGGGCGTGCGCAGCGCTACGTTAACCGGCAAGCCGAGGATTGCTTTGGCGTGTAACTCAAATTCATTCTGGACTTGGCTGGACATCGTCACCATGCCGGTATCATGAGGACGTGGGCTGACTTCAGAGAACCAGACCATATCGTTTTTCACAAATAGTTCGACGCCAAATAAGCCAAGGCCGCCAAGATCGTCCGTGACTTTTTTAGCGATATCACGTGCACGCTCTAATGCCTTACTGTGCATAGCTTGTGGTTGCCATGATTCGACATAATCGCCTTGTACTTGCACATGGCCGATAGGTTCGCAGAAATGGGTCTCGACTTCTCCGTTGCTTCCGATCGCGCGCACGGTCAACAAGGTGATTTCATATTCGAAGTCGATGAAACCCTCAACAATCACGCGACCAGAATTGACGCGACCACCTGCTGCAGCGTAGTTCCAGGCGGCTTCCACTTCTTCTGCACTATCAATTTTTGATTGACCTTTTCCTGATGAGGACATCACTGGCTTGATGATGCACGGAAAGCCGATTTCGCTTGATGCTTGTTGTAATTCAGCGAGACTATCAGCGAACCGGTAAGGTGAGGTTGGCAGGTTTAAGGTCTCAACCGCCAGGCGCCGGATGCCTTCACGATTCATGGTCAGCCATGCGGCGCGAGCAGTTGGGATGACGCGCGTTTTGCCGGCCTTCTCAAGCTCCATCAACATGGTGGTGGCTATGGCTTCGATTTCCGGTACGACTAAATCGGGCTGCTCTAACTCAATCAAGCGAGCGAGTGCTGCGCCATCAGTCATGTCAATCACGTGCGCTCTGTGCGCAACCTGATGTCCCGGCGCATTTTCATACCGATCTACTGCGATAACTTCGACGCCAAGACGTTGCAAAGAAATAATAACTTCTTTACCGAGTTCGCCAGAGCCAAGCAGCATAACTTTAGTTGCGGTAGCAGATAAGGGGGTGCCGAATCGTTTGATCGTTTTCATGGTCATTTGGAATAAAGAGATTGAGTTAGGATAATAAGGATCGCCGAGCTAATTTTTGGGCTTGAGATTGTGTATATGTCGATGGTTCAATTTGGTGCTGAACCAAATATTGTCAAACAACATCTGCAAGCACGCCGTATTCGAGTGCATTTTTAGATGCGATGATGGTGCAAATCAATTATTTGAAATTATACTTTTGATTTGAAGAAGAAAACCCAAGAAGATTGTAGGGAAACGCTGCAAACCGCTTGACACAAGGGTTTCCGGCTTGATTTAATACTGGATGCAGATTTTCTGCTTGGCGTGATCGATGCCCGACCAATAAATAATCGAATACATCATCGCGGAGTTAAATTGGACTTTTGTGAGGGGGACGTAAGTGAATAAAACTGAATTGATCGAACACATTGCTAACACGGCTGATATTTCCAAAGCAGCATCGGCACGAGCATTAGATGCAATTATTGGTGCTGTAAAAACGACATTGAAAAAAAGCGGTACTGTTACTTTGGTCGGTTTTGGTACATTTACAGTGGGTAAACGCGCTGCTAGAATAGGTCGTAACCCACGTACTGGCGAGGCAATTAAGATCAAAGCAGCCAAGGTTCCTAAATTTAAGCCTGGCAAAGCATTGAAAGATGCTGTAAACTAATGGACTTCGTGACGCAGTGATAAGCGTCACAAGTATTGGCAGTAGATGGATGGGGCGCTTAGCTCAGTTGGTAGAGCGGAGCCCTTACAAGGCTTAGGTCGGGAGTTCGAGCCTCTCAGCGCCCACCATGATTGTCAATATAAGTTGTAGCAAATAAGGAGTGGTAGTTCAGTTGGTTAGAATACCGGCCTGTCACGCCGGGGGTCGCGGGTTCGAGCCCCGTCCGCTCCGCCAAGATTAAAAAGGTGAACGTAAGTTCACCTTTTTTCATATTCGGTAACAGTTTGTCAGAGTGATCGGTTGACCATGTTTGAGTATATTCGTACACACCAACGCTTGATGCAGTTTCTCTTGCTGCTCATTATTTTTCCGTCGTTCGCATTTGTTGGATTGCAAAGTTATACAAGTTCACGCGGCGCGAGTGATGCGGTTGCGACCGTAGCTGGCCAGTCGATTAGTCAGCAAGAGTTTGATGCGGCACAGCGTGATCAGCTAGAACGTTTGCGTCAAGCCTATGGCGCTCAATTTGACTCCAAATTACTTAACACTCCAGAAGCACGTCAATCGATACTGGATGAATTGATTACTCGTAAAGCCTTAATGGCTGAGTTGACTAGCCAGCATTTGAGTGTGGCAGATCAAACTCTGCAGCAGACGATTATTGCTACCCCTGGTTTAACGAAAGCTGACGGTAGTTTTGACAATGAGAGATATAAAGCATTATTAGCAGCACAAGGTATGACGCCAATGATGTATCAGGAACGTCTGCGTCAAGATATGTCTTTGCAGCAGTTGTTGACGGCAGTTCAGGGAACTGCGTTTGTACCTAAGACAGTTGCCGAGCGTTTTTCTGCGATCAATGAGCAAGAGCGTGAAGTCCAGGCTTTGAATTTCCAATCAGGTGATTTCGCTGCTCAAGTAAAAATTACTGATGAAGCCTTAAAAGCGTACTACGAAAAAAATGCTGCACAATTTGAAATTCCTGAGTCGATCAAAGCAGAATATGTTGTGTTGAATACCGACGCACTGAGTTCACAAATCACGGTGACAGACGCGGAAGTGCAAGCACTATATGAACAAAATAAAAAAGCTTACTCAACTGAAGAGCAGCGTCGTGCCAGCCACATCTTGATTTCGACTAAGAAAGATGCCAGCGCTGCTGATAAAGCAGCGGCCAAAGCAAAGGCGGAAGGTTTGCTAGCAACCTTGCGCAAGAATCCTGAATTGTTTGCGAAGTTAGCGAAAGAAAATTCTCAAGATCCGGGTTCTGCAGAACGTGGTGGCGATTTAGATTTCTTCGGCAAAGGCGCTATGGTGAAAGCTTTTGAAGATACGGCTTTCAAATTGAAGCAGGGTGATATCAGTGATGTGGTGCAGACAGATTTCGGCTATCACATTATCCAGCTGACTGCGATAAAGCCTGCCAGCGTAAAGTCTTTGGATGAAGTTAAACCTCAGATTACTGCTGAGATCAAAAAACAAAAAGCAGCAAAAATTTATGCAGATGCAGCCGAGACTTTTACAAACTCCGTGTATGAGCAATCCGATAGTTTGAAAGATGTTGCTGACAAACTTAAATTAAAGATCGAGACAGTATCATCGTTGACGCGTCAGCCAAATCCAGCTTTGCCAGCGACAGCTTTATTTAATAATACTAAGTTTTTAAAAGCAATTTTTTCTGATGATGTCATCAAGAAAAAACATAATACTGAAGCAGTAGAAGTAGCCCCGAGCACCTTGATTTCAGGACGTATTGTTGAATATAAAGCAGCAAGCAAACGTCCTTTTGATGAAGTTAAGGCGTTGATCGTTGCCCGTGTTACTCAAACTGAATCTGTGGCGCTGGCGAAAAAAGCAGGCGAAGATAAATTGAAGTCCTTGAAAGCCGCTGATAGCACAGCTGGTTTTTCAGATGTAAAAGTGTTTTCTCGTTTGAAGAATCCAGAGATATCTCCAGCGGCGTTTGCTGAGGTGATGAAAGCGGATGTGCAAAAATTACCCGCGTTTGTCGGTATTGATGTTCCCGGTGCTGGTTATACGATCTACCGTATTGGCAAGGTCACTGCTGGCACGGTTGATGTAGCAAGACGTAAATCTGAGCAACAGCAATTGTCTGATGCTCTGGCGCAGCAAGATGTTTATTCTTATATAGAAGCTTTAAAGCAAAAGGGTAAAGTAACGATCAATAAGTCTTTGATTTCTGCGCCTGTTTCTAACGCTACTGAATAAAATATTTTGCTCAATAAAAAAGCACCGTTCGCGGTGCTTTTTTATTGCCTGGTTTTATACTTACTTATTACATTCATTTATTTCGCATAATTATTATGCTTCGTCAGGCTATATTAGTTTCTTGATTTTGGTTGTAAATTAAAAATCGGCAATATTATTTCAAACCTAAGCGGTAATGTTGAACAATGTTCCTAAAACTTGATCAGCAGTTTTAACGATCTTGGCTGAAAAATCGAAACCGGCTTTATATTCTAAAGACTGTACAAGTTCAGTGGCGAGGTCGGTACCACTAGTGGCGCTTGGCGCGGTAGCTCCCGAGCTGTTGCTAAAGCTGGTAATACTACTATTTACCCCGCCGTTTGTGGCTTCCTGAAATTGTACTTGCTGGGGTTGGAAGCCATTCGTATTGGCGTTTGCAATATTGTGAGCAGAGCTATCCAGTGCCCGTTGATAAGATTGAAGTCCTGACAGACCAGTTTGTAGTGCCGAAATAGACATAAATCACCTTTCTTACAAGGTCTAAATTAAACGTGAACGACGCATGAATGACGCATTATAAAAAATTGTTCGTCCACCTTAGTGTAGCTTAATGCGACATTAGCACAGGAATAGTCATGCTTTTAAGAATGGTTCTGGTTACGCCACCCATAATCATCTCGCGGAAGCGCGAGTGCCCATAACCACCCATCACCAGTAAATCACTATCCAGATCATGTGCCAGCGACAGCACGGCATTGCCGATATCAGTAGATGTTTTATGTACTGACACTTCAACTTTGATGCCATGTCTAGCCAGATACAGAGCGATATCTGCACCAGGTTGCTCTCCATGTGCGTCGGGTGTGGACTTGGGATTGAAGATCGCCACTTGTACTAATTCTGCCCGCTTGAGCAGTGGGATTGCATCAGTCACAGCGCGCGTCGATTCGCGACTTGCGTCCCATGAAATAAGCGGACGCTTTGCTACTGACGTGAAATCACCCGTGTAGGGAATGATCAGCACAGGACGTCCAGAGTTCATGATGATGTATTCTGGAAAATCAGGTAAAACCGATGGCGATGGCTCATCATTATTAGTTTGTCCGATCACGACCAGATCGCTGTAACGTGCTTGCAAGCCAATGCCACCACCAGCCTCGTCATTGGCAATCATGCTGGCAAAAGATTGCACACCAGATTCCTGCATACTTTTATTGAAACCAGAAATAGCTTTTTCTGCACGCTCACGTAGCAAGTTTAAATGAATCACTAAGTTAGGGTCACCCATGCTGATGTTGCCGTCCTGGTAGATAAAACGCGATACGCCAGTCACGGCAGTACCAATCAGGTGAGCATTTTCGGCAATCGCAAGTTCGGCCGCGACCTGGATTCTCAGGTGGGAGCGGTTGGATTCATCCACATGGACGAGTATGGTCTTGTAGGACATGGCGTACTCCTGATCGAAGATTACAAAGCTAAGCGACAAAAACTAAGTGATGTAGCTAAGTGATATCGCCAAGCGTATACCCATTTCATTTAACTGCAACTTTGATTATTTTTTGGATAACGTATTTATATTTCATCTTCAAAAAAGAGAACAGAGCAGATGCATTCAGACCAGAGTTAAAAATATACTCTCTGCCTGTATATATTCATTGTTCAGGTAAATATTGGACAATAGAGGGTTTTGGAGAAAATTTATGGGGAGTATATAGTCAAGGATATTTACTAAGACCTACTCGACTTGCATAAGCTCGATGAATAAGCAGGATCTGATTCTGCTTCTTCATTGACTAAAGTAAGTTTATTTGTGTAGGTTTAGTTGTATAGTTTTTCTATGCTGGTATAGCTGTTAAGCACAGTGTGATGTTGCAAATGCGGGTCGCAGATATCACATCTTAATGAGTGCAATAAAACAATAGTCGCAGAGCAGAGTACCGCAATTAGCAGGCTGCATGATTGACTGTGATGACATGCACAGCCAAACCACCGAGTGAGGTTTCTTTATATTTAGTTTGCATGTCCGCGCCGGTCTGTCGCATGGTTTCTATTACTTGATCGAGGCTGACATGATGCGTGCCATCGCCTCTGAGCGCCAGTGATGCTGCTGTAATCGCTTTAACTGCACCCATGCCGTTGCGTTCTATACAGGGGATTTGTACCAGGCCGCCGATTGGGTCGCAGGTCATGCCCAGGTGATGTTCGATACCGATTTCGGCTGCCGATTCGATTTGTTCATTAGTGCCGCCCAGCGCTGCGGTGAGCCCGGCAGCAGCCATGGCGCAGGCTACGCCGACTTCGCCCTGGCAACCGATTTCTGCTCCGGAAATAGAAGCGTTTTTCTTACAAAGCATGCCGATTGCCGAAGCAACTAACATAAAATTGCGGATACCTAATTCTGGATTACTTGGTTTGCAGTCTTCTGCGTAATATCGCAATACAGCTGGGATAATACCAGCGGCACCATTGGTAGGGGCAGTAACGACGCGACCGCCTGCAGCATTTTCTTCGTTTACCGCCATCGCATATAAGCTGACTTTATGCATGCCGTCATGTGGTAAGACGTCCGCACTTTCATTGGCGCTGCGCCACAATTTTGCTGCGCGTCGTTTCACGTGCAAACCGCCAGGTAATTCACCTGAGATTTGCAAGCCGCGTGAGATGCATCCCTTCATTACAGCCCAGATTTTGTCGATACCTGTATCGAGTTCTGCATCGCTGCAATGAGTGATCTCATTCGCCCGCAGCATCGCGGCAATGGAGAGCCCAGTGCGCTGACCGTGTGCCAATAATTCTGCCATTGTGCCGAATGGAAAAGGTCGGGAGGACGTGGCGTGATCGTTATCCGCGCTGGCCGATTGCAGCAGCTCTGCCTCAGTCGAAATAAAACCACCACCAGTAGAGTAAAAGACCTGATCGCAGCTAGTGCCATCGTTACGCGTCAAGGTAAAGCGCATGCCATTTGGGTGTCCTGGCAAAACTTCTTGTTTGTGCCATAAGAGGTCGTCCATCATGTCAAACTTGACGGGATATTCCCCCAGCAAATTCATACTGCCGCTGCTTGCGAGCGCAGTCAATTTATCTTCAATCGTATCGGGAATCACATCTTGCGGTGTCTCGCCCATCAGGCCGAGTAATACTGCTTTGTCAGTGGCATGACCATGCCCCGTTAACGCTAGCGAACCGTATAAGGCAACTTGTACTTTACTGACTTTAAATAATTCAGGACATTCGAGTAAAAACCGCCGCGCCGCAAGCATCGGGCCGACGGTATGTGAGCTGGATGGACCTACACCTATTTTAAATAAATCAAATACACGCATGTCCATACCAAACCTCACTTTGTCTCAAAAATTTTTATGCAGCCTGGGCTTGTGCTCCAGTGCTGATCTTTACGTTCTTCAGCATGTCATTGACTAATTGTGTCATGCCGATCTCTGCCTGCCATCCCCAATCCTTGCGGGCGGCACTGTCGTCAAGGCTCTGTGGCCAAGTAGCAGCAATCGCCTGGCGGCTATCTGGCGCGTAGTGTATGTCAAAGTCGGGCAAATTTTGTTTGATTGCGAGGGCCAATTCCCGTGGATTGAAGCTTAAACCAGCGACATTGTAAGAAGAACGTATACAAAGTTTGCTGGCAGGTGCATCCATCAAAGAAATCGTCGCCCGGATCGCATCAGGCATATAGATCATCGGCAATGTTGTCTCAGCTTCCAGGAAGCATTCATATGATTCTCCACGCAAAGCGGAGTGGAAAATCGCAATCGCATAATCAGTCGTGCCACCGCCCGGTGGCGACTTGTAGCTGATGATGCCTGGATAACGAATGCTGCGAACATCAACACCATATTTTTGGAAATAATATTCGCACAGACGCTCACCCGCTAATTTGCTGATGCCATAAATCGTACTTGGGTCCATCACCGTATATTGCGGTGTGTTGACGGCTGGCGTGTTAGGACCAAATGCAGCGATGGAGGACGGCCAGAATATTTTTAAAGGTTTACCCGCTTCACCTCGGATACGCGCCAGTTCTAAAATATTCAGCAAGCCATCCATGTTCAAGGTCCAGGCTTTTAACGGTGCTTGCTCGCCTGTGGCAGATAATAATGCAGCCAGTTGGTACACCTGAGTCACGGTATATTTTTCTACGACCTCTGCAAGACGGGCTGTGTTTAACACGTCGATGACTTCATAGATTTTTGCGCCATACAAACTGTTAGGGCTGATATCCGCCGCAATGACATTGTCTGCGCCATATTGTGTGGCTAATGCTTCAACCAGTTCACTGCCGATTTGACCATTCGCGCCGATGACTAAAATACGTTCCATGTGCTGTCCTTTATTAAATTAAACCAAGTTCACGGCCTGCTTGCGCAAAGGCGGCGAGGGCGGTATCGAGTTGTTCTGTTGTATGCGCTGCGGATAATTGCACTCGCACGCGTGCCTGACCCATCGGTACCACCGGATAAAAGAAACCAGTAACTAAGATGCCTAGTTCATACAAACGCGCAGCAAATTTTTGTGCTACCGGAGCATCGAATAACATCACTGGTACGACAGGATGTGTGCCGGGTTTGATAGTGAATCCGAGCGCTGCAATTTCACGACGGAAGTGTGCAGTATTGGCATGCAAGCGATCGCGCAATTCGGTAGAAGTCGATAAGCGTTCCAGCACCGCCAGCGATGCACCGGCAATCGACGGCGCTAAGGTATTAGAAAATAAATAAGGACGGGATTTTTGACGCAAGGTGTCGATCACTTCTTTACGCGCTGCGGTGAATCCACCCATCGCACCACCTAAAGCTTTGCCCAATGTACCGGTGATGATATCGATGCGACCTAAGACGTTGTGATGCTCGTGTGTACCGCGACCTGTTGCACCCATAAAGCCCGAGGCGTGACACTCATCAATCATGACCAAGGCATCATATTTGTCAGCCAGATCACAGATCTTGTCGAGCTGGGCAATTGTGCCGTCCATTGAGAACACGCCATCGGTCACAATCACGCGATGACGTTTGCCTGCCGCTGCTTGCAATTGAACTTCCAGATCTGCCATATCGTTGTGGGCATAACGGAAGCGGGCAGCTTTACATAAACGGATACCGTCGATAATCGATGCATGATTAAGAGCATCAGAAATAATCGCATCGTTCTCATCAAACAACGGCTCGAACACACCGCCATTGGCATCAAACGCCGCCGCATACAAAATCGTATCTTCAGTACCCAAAAAATCAGCAATCGCACGTTCTAATTGTTTATGTACCGTTTGTGTGCCGCAGATAAAACGGACTGAGGATAAGCCATAACCATATTGCTCAGTCGCCTTGATTGATGCCTGTACCATCGCCTCGTCGCCGGACAAGCCCAGATAATTATTGGCGCACAAATTAATCAGTTGGCGACCATCATCGCAAGTGACTTCGGCACCCTGACGCGACGCAATCACACGTTCCGGTTTGTACAGACCTTGTGAACGCAGGCCGTCTAAGTTCTGGCTTAGGCCGCTAAAAAATGATTGCTTACTAGATGTGTCGGTGACGTTGCTCATGCTTGGCTCCTGATGACTGGGTAGAACTATTCTATGACTTTTCAGGACTTACACAAGATCGCTTCAGCAATGCTGCTGGAGCAAGTTTATGCAAATCCTGGATTTAAAACTAACCCACCCATCGTAATGCTCTGGTAAGATGTTTTCAAATCATTGAAATATTCGATATGAAGAACTAAAGTTCGATATAGTGGATATTATCTGTGCTTGTTCAACTATGCAAGAGGCAATATGAAAAAAGTTTTGAGTAATACGCCGCCAGAAGTAGGTGCTACTTTGCAAAGAATGCGTCTGGAGCGTGGTCTGACGCTGGACGATTTATCGCGTACAGCCGGTGTTTCTAAATCGATGCTGTCACAAATAGAGAGAGAAAAAGCCAATCCCACGATTGCAGTCGCGTGGCGGCTGGCGAATGCACTAGGCGTCAGTATTGCCGAATTACTGTCAGCAGAAGTGCCCAAGGTCGATGTCATCCGTATGCTGGAACCGCATGAGACACCAACTTTGCCAGGTGAACACGCCGGTTATGTTTTAAAAATTTTAGGCCCGATGGAACTGGCAGGTAAATATGAGTGGTATGAACTGATCTTGGCTCCGGGCGGCGCACTGGTGTCTAATTCACATGACCCTGGTGCGACTGAGCACTTGACCTTACTCAATGGTCAGATAGAAGTAGAAGTAGACAGTATTAAGAAAAAACTCAAAGTCGGCGGCACAGCGCGGTACGAGGCTGACAAAAATCACGCAATCCGCAATATTGGTAAGACGGAAGCTAAGGCGCTGATGGTGGTGATTCATCGTTAAAATTTCCTACTCTTTATGTGTGTAGAGTAATTTTTTTATGGATTTCAGTGCGGTTTTGCAACACATTTTTTCTTAATATTCATGCATTGCCAAATAAATCCTTCATTCTGCAATGCTGGATATTCTTCAGGCGTGACTTAAAAAGCGGGTCAGTAAGTATCGCTTTTTTATATACTCCCATAAAAAAATCATCAAATACTTCTATCGTCCAAGTTATTATTGGACAATCAAAATATACTCTGAGCAGTATGTTAAATTTATCACCACAGACAGTTCGTTTAAAAAGCCTTTTACTGGTTAACATCTGTGTGTGACGAATTAGGTTTATTTCTTACAGGAATGATCTAAGATATCTATTCATTCGCTTTGAAATTAGCTTTAAAAACTGTTGCCAAAAAGAATTTGCGATAACACAATGCACTCTCATGCCGAATGTAACAATTTGTTCGACCTGTTTTGAGCTGAACCTCTAAGCTAAACTTTTGTTAACCTTGATTTTCATCATCAACATAAAGGCAAAATTTTATGTCCCAATCGCAATTTTCTTTGCTAGCTAAGGAGCGCACCATTGCTGGTGAAGGCTTCAATCGTTGGCTAGTACCGCCTGCGGCTTTGGCGATTCATCTTTGTATCGGTATGGCGTATGGTTTCTCCGTGTTTTGGTTGCCGCTTTCGAAAGCAATCGGTATAGATAAACCGCTTGCCTGTGCCAGCGATGTTGGTCTATTGCAAGAACTGTTTGCCAGTGATTGCGATTGGAAAATCTCTACTCTGACGTTGATGTACACCTTGTTCTTCATCTTCCTCGGCTCTTCCGCTGCCTTATTTGGTGGTTGGCTGGAGCGTGCAGGCCCACGAAAAGCTGGTGTGGTTTCTGCATTGTGCTGGTGTGGTGGTCTAGTGATTTCCTCCTTTGGTGTGTACACGCATCAGGCCTGGCTGTTGTGGTTAGGCGGTGGTGTCATTGGTGGTATTGGCTTGGGTCTGGGCTATATTTCACCAGTATCGACGCTGATTAAATGGTTTCCGGACAAGCGTGGGATGGCAACTGGTATGGCGATCATGGGCTTTGGTGGCGGTGCTTTGATTGGATCACCATTAGCTGATTGGTTAATGCGTCATTTCGCGACACCTACTTCTGTCGGCGTATGGCAAACCTTCTTGGTCATGGCTGCGATTTATTTTGTATTTATGATGGCTGGTGCATTTGGTTACCGTGTACCCGCTTCTGGTTGGAAGCCAGCCGGTTGGACGCCTCCAGTACAAACTAACAATGCAATGATCACGAACAAACATGTCCACTTGAACAAGGCTTGGAAGACTAAGCAGTTCTGGTTGATCTGGGCTGTGCTGTGCTTAAACGTGTCTGCTGGTATCGGTATCTTGGGTATGGCATCGCCTTTGCTGCAAGAAGTGTTTGGCGGTAAATTGATTGGCGTCGATCTTGGCTTCAATGACTTAAATCCAGACCAAAAGAAACAGATTGCGACTATCGCAGCGGCATTTACTGGTTTGCTGTCCTTGTTCAATATTGGTGGTCGCTTCTTCTGGGCGTCGATTTCAGACTATATCGGTCGCAAAGGTACTTACTTCGTCTTCTTCGTACTTGGCTTCATTCTTTACGCATCGATTCCTACAGTAGCGCATGCAGGTAGTTTGGCTTTGTTCGTATTGTTTTTCTGCATTATCTTGTCTATGTATGGTGGTGGTTTTGCCACTGTGCCAGCGTATCTGGCAGATATGTTCGGCTCGCAAATGGTTGGTGCTATCCACGGTCGTTTGCTGACGGCATGGTCAACTGCGGGTGTGCTCGGACCTTTGCTGATTACGTATATCCGCGAATACCAATTGGCGCACGGCGTAGCAAAAGCGCAGGCATATGACATCACCATGTACATCTTGGCGGGTATGTTAGTTCTCGGCTTTATTTGTAATTTATTAGTGCGCCCTGTTAAAGACAGCACTTTTATGACAGATGAAGAACTGGCGACTGAACGCAAGCTGGCACATGATCGTGTTATCGCTAGCTCCACCGATGGTAGCGTTGTTGGAAAAGGCGGTTCGACTAGCCAGGCAACCGTATTGTTTGCTTGGGCAGCAGTAGGTATCCCATTAGCAATCGGTATTTGGATCACTTTGCAAAAAGCTGTTTTGTTATTTAAATAATAGATGTAAGCAAAAAAAGGTCGCCTCAGTGCGATCTTTTTTTTTGGCGTAGACTTAGAAAATATTACGAAACTTGGATGCTTACGCTCATCGATTTTATTGATGATGTAGAAAAATTTAAGTTCTCAAAGCCCGTATTAAAGTCCCAATTTTTAAAGTCCAAGTTTTAAAAAGCCACGTTTTCAAAGTTCAAACCGTTAGTAAAATGAAGAGCGCAATTATGAGCAAAAAAATAGTTCAAGTGTATGACCGTCCCGCTGGTGGCTGGGGTGCCTTAAAAAGTGTTGCTGAGCAGATTTTCCAGCAAGGTATTCCCGGTAAAGGCGCGCGTACTTTATTGTCGGCGAATCAGCCAGATGGCTTTGATTGCCCTGGTTGTGCATGGCCTGATCAAGACCATACATCGACGTTTGAATTTTGTGAAAATGGTGCAAAAGCAGTCGCGGCAGAATCTACAGCACGCCGCGCTACACCAGAGTTAATTTCCAAGCATACGGTGCAGTGGCTAAGCGAACAAACCGATTTTTGGTTGGAAGGGCAGGGACGCTTAACGCAACCTATGCAATACGATCGTGCCACGGACAAATATCAGGTAATCGAATGGGCACAAGCATTTGATCTGATCGCTAAGCGCCTGAATGCGCTGGCATCACCTAACGATGCTATCTTTTATACATCAGGCCGCACCAGCAACGAAGCTGCATTCTTGTACCAGTTATTTGTACGCGAGTTTGGTACTAATAATTTTCCTGACTGCTCTAACATGTGCCACGAGCCTTCGGGCTTTGCAATGAAGGCTGCAATTGGTGTCGGCAAAGGTACCGTTCTGTTGTCAGATTTTGAAGTGGCAGATGCGATTTTAATTTTTGGACAAAATCCTGGCACTAATCATCCGCGCATGCTCGGTGAGTTGCGTGCGGCGTCTAAACGTGGCGCATCAATCGTCTCTTTTAATCCTTTGCGTGAACGTGGTTTAGAAAAATTCCAAAACCCGCAAAATATGGTGGAGATGATCGGAGATCAATCAACCTCAATCTCTTCCGATTATTTTCAGGTAAAAATTGGTGGCGATTTAGCGACGGTTAAAGGCATGATCAAGTGCGTGCTGGAGGCTGATCTGGCGGCCCAGCAAGCTGGTAAGGCGCGCATCATTGATCTTGATTTTATTGCCCAGCACACCGCTAATTTTGATAGTTTTGCTGCCGATGTCATGGCTGAGCCTTGGGATGTTGTGTTGCGTGAATCTGGTTTAGAGCGTGCACAAATCCAGCGTGCTGCTGATATTTATATCGGCGCAGGTAAAGTGATCGCTTGCTGGGGTATGGGTATCACTCAGCATAAACATTCTGTCGCAACAATACAGATGATCGTCAATCTGTTGCTACTTCGCGGCAATATTGGCCGACCTGGTGCCGGTCCTTGTCCTGTGCGTGGTCATAGCAATGTGCAAGGCGATCGCACAATGGGAATTTATGAGAAACCTAGTCCAGCATTTTTAGACCGCCTTGGGCAGGTGTTTGATTTTGCCCCGCCACGTGAAGACGGCTACGACACCGTTGGTGCAATACAAGCGATGCTGGATGAATCAAATAAAGTGTTCTTCGCAATGGGCGGTAATTTTGCCACCGCTACACCTGATACCGACTTGACGCATCGCGCTTTGCAAAATTGTGCTTTGACTGTACATGTCGCGACTAAGCTCAATCGTAGTCATTTGATTTGCGGGCGTGAAGCCTTGATCTTGCCATGTCTTGGCCGTACGGAGATTGATATACAAGAGACTGGTCCGCAAGCAGTTAGTGTTGAGGATTCGATGAGTATGGTGCATCTATCGTCCGGGATTAATGCGCCGGCCTCAAGCAACTTGCTCTCGGAACCTATGATCGTGGCGCGTATGGCAGCAGCGACGCTAAAGGGGCGTAGTAAAACTGATTGGATGTGGCTGGCAGCTGATTACGACCGGATTCGCGACAAGATTGCTGAGGTGTTTGATGATTTTGCTGATTTCAATAGCAAGGTAAAAGTGCCTGGCGGCTTCCATTTGCGTAACACTGCATCCGAGCGCAATTGGGTTACAGCGAATAAAAAAGCAAACTTTTACGCACATCCGGTGCCGACGGATTTGCCAATACATCAGGCCCGCCAAAGTCGTACTTCCCCAGTATTTAATCTGGGTACCATGCGTTCACATGATCAGTACAACACCACAATCTATGGAATGAACGATCGTTACCGGGGTGTGTTTGGCGAGCGCAGAGTTTTGTTCATCAATAAAGAAGACATCGCAGAATTAGGGATGAAAGTCGGTGATTGGGTTGATCTGGAAAGTTTGTGTGACGACAAAATTCAGCGTCAGGCAAAACGTTTCATGCTCGTGGAATACAATATTCCACGCGGTTGTCTTGCCGCCTATTTCCCCGAAACTAATAATCTAATACCGTTATCTAGTTTTGCGGACTTCGCTCGGACACCGACTTCTAAATCGATCCCCGTGGTAGTGACGCCGCATACAGCTAGTCAAAATTCATCTGAGAGCAAGGCGGTAAGCAAGCCGCAGATGGCATCGGATGCGGTAAGTCACGTTTGATGAGTAATGAAGTAAATGATGCTTCGCTCGCTGTTTCTGTTGATCTGATCGAAGCCTTATTGCTAGAGTTAGCTGCACAGAGCGAGCCAGTGTCACTGGCGCGTTTAAGTAAGCGTTTGCGTGTACGTCAAAGTAGCTTATTACGATGTATCGCTTATTTAGGTGACGAGGTCATAGGTACGCAAGCTGGCCCAGGTTTGGTTCAGGTTCAGCAAATCGATGACCGTACTCTCTGCTCTTTGACCGAAAAAGGTCGTATGGCTTGTGCGCTGCAGGAATAAACTAGATATAAAAGTATGAGCCAAGAAATTGAGCATGCCTACCGCGAAATGTTGGTCTTACGCCATAGCGCAAATCAGAACGATAGTCCGGTGTTACCTACGCCAGACCAGTTGGCAGAAGAAATCCCCATCGCCTTAGTCTTCAACGGCATCTCACATGCGGTGATGATGGCTACACCCTTGGACCTGGAAGACTTTGCTGTCGGTTTCAGCCTGGCCGAACAAATTATTGATCACGCCAGTCAAATTTACGATATCGAATGCATTAATAATGACGCGGTAGGTCAATCGGCAAATACTGTTGGCGTAGAAGTGCGAATGACCATCGCCAGTGAATGCTTTGTCCGTCTTAAAGATAAACGGCGTAGCCTGATTGGCAAGACTGGCTGCGGCGTATGTGGTTTAGAAAGTCTGAATGCGCTCGATCTTAATATACCGACCCTTGTACCTGCCGTTATGCTTGGCAATGCGTCTGCCAGCAACGGCGATGTTCAACCGGAAACTCGTTTAGATAAGCAAGCTTTGCTGAAGGCTTTCGACTCACTAAAAAGTAAGCAACCCATCAATGCCATCACCGGTGCCATGCATGCTGCCGCCTGGGTAGGCATGGCGGGGACAATCCAACTGCTAAGAGAAGATGTGGGCCGTCACAATGCCCTGGATAAATTGGTTGGTGCGTTAGCTATTGATGCCAAGCTCAACTCCAAAGGTAAATCAATCCGGCAACCCGGTTTTGCCATCATGAGTAGTCGTGCCAGTTATGAATTAGTGCAAAAATCTGCACGTGCCAATATAGCCATTCTTGCCACAATTTCTGCTCCAACCGCATTGGCAGTGAGGCTCGCTGAGCAGGCTGGGATGTGCCTTATAGGATTCGTCAGGCAGAAAAATTTTGTCGTATATTCACATCCAGAAAGATTGTTGCTGATCGATAATGCCGAATAAATAGCAATCACATGGCCGTTTTGGCCAAATTTGCGCAGGTTTTTGAGTGTTAAGAACGATATAATAGAGAGAATATTTGTCCAGGTAAATTTTAAAGGCGTTTCGCTGATTGCTCTCAGCACACGTTCTTGGTACATTTTCTGCGACATTCTCAGCTATCCATCAAATTACATTCAAATTCCTCCAACTTAGTCTCTTAAAATCAATTATTTATGCAATACGCCTCAACTCGCGGACATGCCGCAAGCCCCCATTTTTCTGAAATCCTGTTAGGCGGTCTGGCTCCTGATGGCGGTCTATATCTGCCTAAAAGCTATCCGCAAGTTACTAGCGATGAACTCAATGCTTGGCGCGAGTTGTCTTACGCTGATCTGGCATTTGCCGTGCTCAAAAAATTTGCTACTGATATTCCAGAGGATGATCTCAAAGCGATTACCGACAAAACGTATACTGCTGATGTTTACCGCAATGTCCGCGACGGCGAAGACGCCAGCCAGATCACACCTTTGCGTATGTTGGAAGACAAGGATGGTCGCAAACTATTGTTACAAGCCTTATCAAATGGCCCGACTCTGGCTTTTAAGGACATGGCGATGCAATTGCTGGGCAATTTGTTTGAATACACGCTGACAAAAAAAGAGGCTGAGTTAAATATTTTTGGTGCGACCTCTGGTGACACTGGCAGTGCGGCGGAATACGCAATGCGTGGCAAAAAAGGCATACGGGTTTTTATGTTATCGCCGCATAAAAAAATGAGTGCTTTTCAGACTGCGCAAATGTTCAGCCTGCAAGATCCAAATATTTTTAACATCGCTGTCGAAGGTGTTTTTGATGATTGCCAGGACATGGTTAAGGCAGTTTCTAACGATCTTGAATACAAAGCCCGTCAAAAAATCGGTACCGTCAATTCCATCAACTGGGCGCGTGTTGTTGCGCAGGTGGTGTATTACTTCCGCGGTTATTTGAGCGCCACTAGCAGTAATGATCAAAAGGTATCGTTCACAGTCCCGTCGGGTAATTTCGGCAATATCTGCGCCGGTCACATCGCCCGTATGATGGGCTTGCCAATTGCCAAATTAGTTGTGGCAACCAATGAAAACGATGTGCTTGATGAGTTCTTCCGTACAGGCATATACCGCGTGCGTAAATCGGCAGAAACCTGGCACACTACCAGCCCGTCAATGGATATTTCCAAAGCCTCCAATTTTGAACGCTTTATTCATGATCTATTAGACGGCGATAGTACGCGTTTGGTAGCCTTATTCCATAAAGTAGAAACACAAGGCGGGTTCGATTTATCCGGCAATCCGGGCAGTGATGGTGATGAATTTAAAAAGATTGCGCGCTTCGGTTTCGAGTCAGGCAAATCCGTTCATGCTGATCGCCTGACTACCATACGTCAGGTAGAAAAAAATTACGGCATCACGGTAGATACACACACCGCAGATGGCATCAAGGTTGCCCTGGAACGCATAGAGCCAGGTATCCCGATGATCGTATTAGAAACCGCCTTGCCGGCCAAGTTTAATGAGACGATAAAAGAAGCATTAGGGCGCGATGCAGAGCGCCCAGCCGGGTTCGAAAATATCGAGGCTTTGCCGCAGCGATTTGAGGTAATGACGACCGATATTGAAAAAATGAAAGCCTATATCGCAGGTCATACAGGTTTGTAGAACCTGCTGTTTTGATCAATAAAAAATCCAGAGATATTATTCAATATCACTGGATTTTTTTATGGTAATTTTTGCATCCTCCAGTATATATGCGGCCTCTGGAACGATATTGGCCTGAGAGCCGCAGAATCATTGGACGATCAAAATTTGGATTTTTGTTGATAAATTCTGATTCAGCTCGCAAACAAAACGCGAGTACGCTCTAGCAAACGTGC
This sequence comes from Undibacterium sp. GrIS 1.8, assembly GCF_040544445.1. Taxonomy (NCBI): domain Bacteria; kingdom Pseudomonadati; phylum Pseudomonadota; class Betaproteobacteria; order Burkholderiales; family Oxalobacteraceae; genus Undibacterium; species Undibacterium sp. GrIS 1.8. The sequence continues at coordinate 20,595 of NZ_JBEONQ010000007.1, forward strand.
GCCAAACACATTGATCAGCAAGCCACACATCACGATCAGCGCCCCCACAATTTGTAAAGGCCGCAGTGCCTCACCAAGCAAAATCCAGGCGGCGGTCAAACCAATAACAGGCACCATTAAGGTCAGCGGCGCCACCATATGCGTGGGCAGACTAGACAATAAGCGGCCCCACAAGGTGTAGCCAATCAGCGTTGCTGCCAGCGCCAGATACACGATCGTCAAAGCAGAAGACAGACTCATATTGCTCAGGCTATGCGCAATCACGTCGGGACCTTCAAAAATGAGCGACAGTAGGGCGAAGGGAATAATCGGGATCAAAGCACTCCACGACACCAGACTTAATACCGCGGTCGGGCCAATTTTTTTATTGATCACATTGCCGCTGGCCCAAGAGAAGGCAGCGCAGATCGTCAGCACAAAACCCAACAAACTCACCTGACTGCCAGAACTTGCAATACTAGCGCTACCAAGAAGTATCAACCCCGCACTAGCGATCAACATACCAATCAAATTGCTGGCGCGCAGCTTGTCGCCAAACACGATGGCAGACAGACCAACCGTAAAAAATGCCTGCGCCTGTAGCACCAGCGAGGCCAATCCAGCAGGCATGCCAACCGCCATGGCCGAGAACAAAAAAGCAAACTGACCAAGACTAATGGTCAAAGCATAGGCCACCAGCAATTTAAACGGCACCTTAGGTCGTGGCAAAAATAAAATCGCAGGAAAGGCCACCAGCATAAAACGCAGTGCGCCCATCAAAAATGGCGGAATCCCTTTCAAACCAATCTTAATCACGACAAAATTCATTCCCCATAAACAGACAACAATCAATGCGGTTATTAAATGACGAGTGGTGAGGACATTTTTAGACATGAAAATAGATGTGCATGGAGTGAATAGGAAGTCGTCTTGACCAGAGCTTACAATAAAGCCATCGATCAGCTAACGGGTCTGTGTACACGTTCTTGTGAGGCTGGATATGTGGTCAATTTATTCGCTGGTCGGATTGGTCTGGCGACCAGATTGCCTCCGCAATTGGGGCAGATATTCTGGTACACCTGATCTGCGCAGCTTGCACAAAATGTGCATTCAAAAGTGCAGATACGAGCCTGCTGGGAATCGGGAGGTAAATCACAATCGCAATGCTCGCAGTTAGGACGAAGTTGTAGCATGTTTTTCTGATGGATGTGCTTAAGGTGAAAGTAGAATATCACGCATAGTTCAAAAAAACTGATCATAATACTTGTCCGATCAAGCCCCGTTCATTGAAAAAATTACCGAAGACTATGCTCCAGCAAATCCGAGACGAAATTTTGTCTATTTCCCCTTTCGACACTTTGGAGCGTGATGATATTTCTCGCTGCCTGACATGGATAGACTCCGGCGTTGAATTATGCAGAGTAACAAAACCGGCCACACCTCCAATGCACCTGGTGTCTTATTTTGTCGTAATAGATGATGGGTATGTCCTGCTGGTTGACCATCGGAACGCCAAGCTATGGCTACCGCCTGGCGGCCACGTAGAACAAGGTGAACACCCTCGCGTTACGGTTGGTCGAGAATTAGAGGAGGAGCTAGGTTTTGTCGCGTCGCATCCAATTGAGGCCCCTCTATTTGTGACTATAACTGCGACTGTCGGGCTTACTGCTGGACACACAGATGTCTCGTTATGGTACGTACTTCGTGCCAGCCGGCATCAAAACATTAGATTTGACGAACGGGAATTTGAGGGCATTTGTTGGTTTCCGTTTAACGAAGTTCCGTTTGAGCGTGCAGACCCGCATATGAAACGATTTCTGGCCAAATTGGCGATTAGCGAGAAAGTTTAGTCAAGGACTTACGTGATATCTTCCAATACTGCAGCTAACCAAACATTCATCATAAGGTCGGAAAATATTATTAATCTTGTTTATCCGCCTGGATTGTTTTTGCGTACGCGTGACGCTATCGCTGCTTGGCAAAATTGCCTCTATGTTCCGATTTAGATCGACTGTTTTGTACGCCCATCGTCTATACGTCGCTGTTGTTTGTAATGGTTGAATAGACCGACGGTATCAACCAATACTCTGGCTATGTTTTTTTTCGGTTCCCGGAACATTCTCTCGCTTGTAAAATATCATTAACTAAACCGGAATCTATCCCACATAACCGAAAAAAACATAAACCATGTTTTCCCACATCTCCATCGGCATCACCGACTTCCCAAAAGCATTGGCGTTTTATTCTGCGTTGATGGATGTACTGGCGTTGCAATTAAAATTTTGTGATCACGACAAACCTTGGGCTGGTTGGATGTCTCCGCTTGCTGCTCGTCCTCTGTTGGTAATCGGCCGACCTTTTAATGGTGAAGTTGCTACTCCGGGTAATGGGCAGATGACTGCTTTATTGGCTTCCGACCGCGCTACAGTTGATCGTGCTTATCAAGTCGCTTTGGCGTCTGGCGGTCGTTGTGAAGGTGCTCCTGGCTTGCGGCCTGAATATCATCCCAATTACTACGGTGCCTATTTCCGTGATCCTGACGGCAATAAGCTGTGTGTTTGTTGTCATGAGCCTTTGTAGGTAGTTATAAATTGGCACCGCTCAAACACAAGGCCAGTATTAAGTAATTTCCGACATTGTTGTAGTCCGCTATTGACAGCCACGCGCATCGTCGCCTACATTAGTGGCATGTATTCCGCAAAAACTCATTCTATACTAGCTTTATCGCACGGCGCCAGCACTCTGCTAGCGCTGCTGCTACTGGCTGCGCTACTACTAAGCGTTGCTCAGTAATTCTCCCTAGCTGTTGTTGTATCCCTCGGTGCTGCTGCACCAAATCCAAACAAAATAGTCCGACGTTGTAGAAAGCTGGCATATGCACTTTAAGTCCATACTCGTAACGCTCATCTCTGGCGATGTCATCGCTGTGATGATCTTTGCGCGTGCGCTAGCTCTGCTACCACTACCGATCGGTTACCTGGCCTAGTGTTCCGTGGCCGTCAGGTAGCCTGGTGCCACATTAGATTCTCCCCGATTCAAGATTTTTGCTTCACCCAAATTCACCCGCATTGACCAAAATAGGACTCATCATGATGTTGACTAATCCAGCAGCGAAGTACCGCGCTTTCCCACCTGTGCAATTGACTAACCGTACCTGGCCTGACAAGGTCATTACCCATCCGCCGATTTGGATGAGTACAGATTTGCGCGATGGTAACCAGGCTTTGATCGAGCCGATGAGTCCTGAGAAAAAATTACGATTCTTCGAGATGCTGGTGCAGATCGGTTTGAAAGAAATTGAAGTCGGCTTTCCATCCGCATCACAAACGGATTTTGATTTTGTCCGTAAGCTGATTGATGAAAATCGTATTCCCGATGATGTCACGATCATCGTATTGACTCAGTCACGTGATGAGTTAATCCGTCGTACTGTGGAGTCAGTTATCGGCGCAAAGCAGGCGATTGTGCATTTGTATAATTCCATAGCACCAGCCTTCCGCCGTATCGTTTTTGGTATGTCGCGTGAAGAGATTAAAGCCATCGCCGTCAACGGCACCAAGCTCGTTAAAGAACTGGTCGCACAACATCCGGAGACCAAATGGGGTTTTGAATATTCGCCAGAATCTTTCAGCCTCACTGAACTCGATTTCTCTAAAAATGTGTGTGATGCCGTGTCTGAGGTCTGGCAACCGACGCCGTACAACAAGATGATTTTTAACTTGCCATCCACTGTTGAGTCAAGTACGCCCAATGTGTATGCCGATCAGATCGAATGGATGCATCGCAAATTAGCACGTCGCGATTCCATCATCATCAGTGTGCATCCACACAATGATCGCGGCACGGCAGTCGCCTCGGCCGAGCTGGCTGTGATGGCCGGTGCAGATCGGGTTGAAGGCTGTTTGTTTGGTAATGGCGAGCGTACCGGCAATGTTGATCTGGTGACTTTGGCATTGAACCTTTACACCCAAGGCGTGCATCCTGGCCTCGATTTTTCTGATATTGATATGGTGCGTCAATGCGTAGAGGACTGTAATCAATTGCCGGTGCATCCACGTCATCCTTATGTCGGTGATCTGGTATTTACTGCTTTCTCTGGCTCACATCAGGATGCGATCAAAAAAGGTTTTGCCCAACAAAAACCAGATGCGATTTGGGAAGTGCCGTATTTGCCGATTGACCCTGCGGATTTGGGTCGCAGCTACGATGCGGTGATCCGAGTTAACAGTCAGTCAGGTAAGGGCGGCGTTGCCTATTTGCTGGAGCAAGATTACGGATTGTCTTTGCCACGTCGTTTGCAAATTGAATTTAGCCGCGTCGTACAAGCAGTAACCGACACCAGCGGAAAAGAAATTGTTGCCAGTGATATCTATGCCGTTTTCAAAAAAGAATATCTGGATCAGTTGGCGCCGTTTGCTTATGTTGGTCATCGCATGAGCGAAGACACCGCACAAGCCGAATCAGCACAGATTGAAGTCGACATCACAGATCATGGTAAGAAAAAAACCTTGAAAGGTCATGGCAATGGCCCGATTGATGCCTTTGTAAATGCAATAGGTATCGACATCAAATTGATGGACTATCACGAGCACGCAATTACCTCGGGTGCTGACGCTCAAGCGGCCTGTTATGTGGAATTACGGGTAGAGCAGGGTGTGACTCAGTTCGGTGTTGCGCTGGATGGCAATATTGTCAGAGCGTCTTTTAAAGCGGTGATTGGTGCGATCAATCGTAGTGTGAACATCAGCAACAAAGTGACAGCAATTATCGCGGATAAAGATCAGCCCATCGCTATCAGTAAGACGGCGTAACGTAGGCTTACTTAAGGAGCATATAAGCGGCACGTAATGAGCACTTAATGGGTACTTAATGGGTACTTAATGGGCACGTAATGGCCACGTAATGGCCACGTAATGGCCACGTAAGCGCCCTTGATACTCACCGGCCACAGTTTGTGCGCTGCACATCGCTATGATGCAGCGCCAAATGGTGCGGAAGGCTACAATGTTGGGCAAATTACTCAACACTTTTCCGAACTATTTCCGCGATGACCGACAAGGCTATGACTGAAAAAAAACCGATGCTCAGCGTCGCCCAAGCTCTTGATTTTTTATTGAGTGCAGCGCGACCTTTGACCGAGACTGAAATTGTCTCCACGCTAGAGGCCAATGGTCGCGTGCTGGCGCAAGCGCAACGATCTTTGCTGCATGTGCCGCCGATGGACAATACCCAAATGGACGGATATGCCGTGCGCGCAGCTGATTGTGTCAGCGGCACTGCGCAACTGCGCGTGACCCAACGTATTCCTGCAGGGCATATCGGACAAGCGCTGGCTGCCGGGACTGCAGCCAGAATTTTTACAGGGGCGATGATACCTGACGGTGCTGATGCCGTTGTCATGCAAGAGCAATGCAGTCTGGATGGCGACATCGTGACAGTGGCGCATGCGCCTAAGCCAGGTGAATGGATACGTCGGCAAGGCGAGGACATTCAATCCGGCGCCACGATTTTGCCAGCAGGTACTCGCCTGCGCGCGCAAGAACTCGGCTTGGCTGCCTCGGTCGGTCTGGCAACCTTGCCTGTGGTGCGCAAACTCCGGGTAGCGATATTTTTTACTGGCGATGAACTGGCAATGCCAGGCGAAGCCTTAAAGCCAGGTGCGATCTACAATTCCAACCGCTTTACCTTGACCGGCCTGTTGCAAAACATGGGCTGCGAGATCACCGATTACGGCATCGTGCCTGATAATTTGCAATCGACCCGCGACACCCTAAGGCTGGCCGCACAAACGCATGATCTGATCATTACCTCGGGCGGCGTTTCTGTCGGCGAAGAAGATCATATCAGGCCCGCAGTCGAGGCAGAAGGTCGTCTCAATATGTGGCAGATCGCGGTCAAACCCGGCAAGCCATTGGCTTTTGGTGAAGTCCAATCAGCCTTCTTCTTAGGTTTGCCTGGCAATCCGGTCTCCAGCTTCGTCACGTTTTTATTATTTGTGCGGCCGTTTATTTTGGCGATGCAGGGCGTGACTGATATCGCAACAAATATTGCGCCGCAATCGTATAGGATGCGCGCCGATTTTGATTGGCCCAAACCGGATCGCCGCAACGAATTTTTACGCGTTAAACTGAATCAGTCAGACGGGCTGGATCTGTTTACCAACCAAAGCTCAGGCGTACTTACCTCGACCGTTTGGGGCGACGGTTTGATCGACGTGGCGGCAGGGCAGGCGATTGCAAAAGGGGATTTAGTACGCTTTATCCCATTTGCCAGTTTGATGTCGTGATACGGTCGGTGGCGCAATTCATAATGCAATGAACGCTGTCGCTTTCAGCGTTAATTTTTTCTCCCGTTAGTCATCCCGTTAGTTAAACAGTTTTAGCTTTTTTATGAAAATTCAATTACGTTTTTTTGCCAGCATCCGCGAAGCACTTAATACCTCGGAAGAGACGGTCAATTTACCCGCAGAAGTTAAAACCATCGGCGATGTCCGTCACTGGTTAATCGCTCGCGGTGATGTTTGGGCCGACGCTCTGGCTGAGGGGCGTGCTTTGCGCATGGCCTACGACCAGCAGTTGACGGATGCCGATACCTTGATCGAAGACGGTGGCGAGGTCGCGTTTTTCCCCCCTGTGACTGGCGGTTGATCGCAATGCCTATCTTTGTACAAACCGACGATTTTGATGTCAGTACCGAACTGGCCAAACTCCGTTCAGGCAATCCTGCCATCGGTGCCATCGTCAGCTTTGTTGGTCTGGTGCGCGATCTGAATGACGGCTTGGATATTCATGCCATGGAGCTGGAGCATTATCCCGGCATGACAGAAAAAGCCCTAGAGCAAATTGTTCAGCAAGCCCACGCGCGCTGGCACTTGCTGGACGCTTTGGTGATCCACCGGGTCGGTTCGCTCAAGCCTTTGGATCAGATTGTGTTGGTAGCAGTTGCATCGGCACACCGAGGCGAAGCCTTTGCCGCCTGCGAATTTGTGATGGATTATCTGAAGACGCAGGCACCGTTTTGGAAGAAAGAGCAAACTCCGCAAGGCGCACGCTGGGTCGATGCGCGGGAGACGGATGATAAGGCGCTGGATAAGTGGAAGTAAGAGAGATTTAGCGCCATTAAATTAATACTGGTAATGGGTATATTTTAATCGTCCAGAGAATCATTGGACAATAAGGCATATTTAGTAAAAATAATGGGGAGTATGTGATTTTCTCTCCTGCATTCATTCTCACTCGCTTTTGTATTCACCTGCTTTAACTCTCACCAACCTTGATTGCTCATAATGATGAACACCCTCAGTTTTCTCGCAGTCGGTCTGGGTGCTGCCCTTGGTGCCTGGCTACGCTGGGGCTTGGGCATCTGGCTTAACGCCACGCATCCATCCTTTCCCATCGGCACCTTACTTGCCAATCTCGGCGGTAGTTACATCATCGGATTATCGGTCGCGTTTTTCTCTGCCAATCCGCACCTGTCGCCCGAATGGCGCTTGCTGGTGATTACCGGATTTTTGGGCGGCTTGACGACGTTCTCCACTTTCTCGGCAGAGTCCATGGGGCTATTACAGCGCGGCGATTATACCGTCGCCCTATTGCACACCAGCCTGCATTTGTTTGGTTCTATTTTGTTGTGTTTCGCCGGATTTGCCAGTTGGCGTGGATTGACTCATTTATCCTGAAATATAGTATTTATAGGGGAGTATGTGCCAATTTATACCTTTATGTCCAAATAATCATTGGACGATTAAAAATACAGTCCCCTAGTATTTATTTGCTGTTTAACCTGATCGAGCGTATTTATGTCCAACTTATCTCTATTTCCACCGATTGAACCCTACAAGACAGGCATGTTGCAAGTCGATGATTTGCACACCTTGTATTGGGAAGAATGTGGCAATCCTGACGGGCAGCCAGTGCTGTTTTTGCATGGCGGACCCGGTGGCGGCACCTCGCCTACGCACCGGCGATTTTTTGATCCGGCGCATTACCGCATCGTCCTGTTCGATCAGCGCGGCGCTGGCAAATCGACTCCGCTAGGTGAATATCGCAATAACACGACGCCGCTCCTGATCGACGATATTGAAAAAATTCGCGTCATGCTCGACATCTCCGAGTGGCTAGTTTTCGGCGGATCATGGGGTTCTACACTGGCTCTGGCCTATGGCGAAGCGCATCCGGAACGCTGCCTCGGTTTCATCCTGCGCGGCATCTTCTTGTGCACCAAGGCGGAAGTCGATTGGTTTGTCAACGGCATGGGCAATTTTTATCCCGAAGTGCATCAGCGCTTTGCCGACGCCATTCCCGCAGAAGAACGCCACGATCTGCTGCAAGCCTACGTAAAGCGCCTGTTTTGTGACGACCCGGCAATCTACATGGAAGCCGCCCGCAACTGGAGCCGCTACGAAGGATCTTGCCTGTTCCTGGAGCCGCAGCCGCAAGCGATTGAAGACTTTGAGTCAGACGCGGTTAGCCTCGGCATCGGTCGTTTAGAAGCGCATTACATGCTGCACGCAGCCTTCATGGAAGAAGACCAGTTGATCCAGAAAATCAGCAAAATCCAGCACCTGCCAGCCGTCATCGTACAAGGCCGCTACGACGTCATTTGCCCACCAATCTCAGCCTACCGCTTGCATCAGGCTTGGCCAGAAGCGGCTTACCACGTGATCGGCGATGCTGGTCACGCCGCGATGGAGCCCGGGATTGCGAGTGCGCTGGTGAAGGCGACGGAGGATTTTAAAACTGGTGGGCGGTTTTTTTAGGGAATTGAATATGAGTTTCACTTACGTTTCGGCTGCTGGTAATTGTTCGGTAAGTTTGTACGAATGAAATCAAATTTCCGCCGAAAGATTATCTGCTATGCTTTTTTGGCTGGGATACTCCATTGCTTTGCTTGGTCATTGCTTATTTATGAGCTGAGAAATAGCGAGTTTCAGGATATAGAGAAGCGTCCAGTACTACTCGTTTCTTCAGTTTTTACCGACCAAGACCCATATCGCCATGCAAGAAGTTATTGGCGTTTATATTTGACATTGAAAAGTTCGAACTCTCCTCAAGCCGAAATTCAAACGATTATTCCAGATCACCCGATTCCAATGTTGCACGAATTCCACGAGCGTCACGGGAAGGACATCACTCTGGTCGCTTGGGTGAATAAACGTACTGGTCAGATTGTTGATGTCTTTCCACCTGCGGCACCAGAGTTTCTGACATTATTTTATATTTTATTGCCTACTCTTGGTCTTGTTACGGCACTGTGTATTGCTGTTGGGTTCTTACCGGATGCAAAACCGTGTGATCAGAGAGTTAATTAAAAAAATGAGAATGAGCGTATGAAAGGCTTATTCTGCACTCGTACCCAAAGCTCAGTCTGAGATAGTCACTTGAACCTGTGCACCGTCTGGGAGCTTTCGAATGCTCTCATGCAGATGGCCGCTCATGGAGAAATGCTCGGCCGCCAGCACCGGGTACATGTTCTCTGCGCTGAAGCTGCCTTCCGAAAAAATTGGCAGAATGGCATAGGTGTAGCACTGATCTTCTCCGAGTTGTTTGCCTTGTGCGTACAACACCTCCACCAGACACGGCAGAAACCATTCGTCAACTGCGTCACCTTCAAGCAACGACGCAAACTGCTCACGCGATTCTGCCACTTGCTCTAATGCACCTGTCGCAGTGCTCAGCCACCAAACCGTTCCTGCCGAAACTTCAAAAAAGACGTCGCCGATGGCAGAGAACATGAGCGGCGTCCAAGCATCTCCAAGCTGCCATCGCCAACTTTCGCGAAGAACATTGACTGCTGCGTCGCTTGGGTGGATCGTGATCTGGGACCAACTTACCATTTGTAACCTAACGCAGAGGTGCCGGGATCGCAGCTACCAGAAAATTAATAAATGGTGAAATCGTCATTCGCGATTCCCCCTCGACCGTCCTGCTATCCATGATCACGGAACTTCTCTGCAAGAGTTTTAAGGTATTTGGCCCCTGAAATAGTTAGTCCATCGTCGAAAAAACCATACTTTTCTAAATCTTCGATGTAACCACCAGGAAGTTCGCCTGCGATTTCGGAGAATTTTTTACGGATAATTGAACTGGGGAGCGCGATAACTCTATCGGGCCCCATTTTTCGGATCACATTGTTGAAAGTGAAATCAGAAATGCCGCTCTCCATACTTGGCAAATCGTCGCGAGCTGCTCTTCGGCTCGCTCGCTCCAGCGCAAGGCGGCGGTTGAGCTTCGCTATCTCGTGTTGGAATTGAGCTAGCTCTTCTTCTTTCGCCTTTAACTGCGATAATATCTGCCCCTTTTCTTCTTGCTGGAGATGCGAGCGTTCCACCAATTGCTGAATAATTTCATTGCGCTCAGCTACAACTTTCTCAACTTCCTGCTCTTCTGATTCCAACTTCATCTTTGTTCGTTCGACGTTGTCTGTTTGATTCGAGGAACCATTTTGCAGGTAATTTCGCATCGACGAGTAACCCTCATCAAGGTGCCGCAAGCGCTCTCCAAATCCACTCTCAATCTTTACCAATAGCTGAGCGATATCACGTGTGAATTTATATGTGTTGTCGTAGAACGCGTTGCTTGTATCTGTTGCCTTAAAATAGAACAATGCCGACAGAGCCACTGAAAAAAGTGCTAGTAGCAGTGATAGAAGTGTTGGGAAGTCGATACTTAAAGATGTTGGCGTTATGTAGATCTTGTAGGCGATAACCCCAACTAAAATTAGGGTCGAAATGGCTTTTACCCAATCCCATAGTCTAAGTTCTGAAATTTTTTCTTGGTCCGTGGATTACCTTTAAGATAGTAGATAACGTGATTTAATTTTCATTTTGCGATAATACCCGACGGCATCAGAAAAGGATGCTTGCTTCGTACCTCATGCAACGTTCATGAATGTGAGCTGTATTTGGTTATGATGATTAAATACAAAGTATAACCAAATAGACAAAAACATCACACCTGCAAAATCACGCTTACCAATTTAATGTCACATCTTGATCCTTATAAACCGTCCGCATGATTACGTGTAAATATTGATCTTCAACTGAATATGGGGTAGGCAATGTCAGCCTTATACGATCAAAATACACCCAAAAAAACGACAAACCTGAGTATCAATAGTGATTTGCTCAGAGGTGTCAGGGACTTGGATATTAATCTATCTGCCACATTAGAATTCGCGCTGATTAATCAACTTAAATTAAAACAGGCTGAACTTTGGTTAGCTTAAAATCAGAACGCTATTGCGGCATACAATCAATTCGTGGATGAGAATGGCGTGTTTAGTGACGGTCTTCGGAGTTTTTGATGTCTTGGGTCATCATTCGTAGGAATCAAAATTCACAAAACAAAAAATAGCATTCCTTCCCCGCGGGCTAATCTTTCACTCACTAAGCAGTTCATCTTCTTAACTTATTCCTCACTTCTTTGATACAGAACAAGCTTTCCGCAGCTTGTTCCAACATCACGCCTTGAAATGCATCCCTAAAGTCCTAATCTATCGGACATACGATTACTTAGGGAGCATCCAGTGCGACTCGACAAACTAACTACCAAATTGCAAGAAGCCATCTCTGACGCGCAAAGTCAGGCGGTGGGTAATGACAACCAATATATTGAGCCAGTGCATGTGCTGCTGGCACTGATCAACCAGGAGGATGGCGGTAGCCGTTCGCTGTTGCAGCGCTCTGGCGTCAATGTGCCTGCGTTGACCAACGCTTTAAAAAGCGCCTTGGATCGTTTAGCCAAGGTGTCTGGTACCGACGGGCAAGTACAAATTGGCCGCGAGCTGATGGGCTTGCTTAATCTGGCGGATAAAGAGGCTCAGAAGCGGGGTGATGAATTCCTTGCTAGCGAAATGGTCTTGCTAGCTTTATCTGATGACAAATCAGAAGCCAGCAAGCTGGCACGTGAAAACGGTCTTACCCGTAAATCCTTAGAAGCAGCGATTGCCGCAGTACGTGGTGGCGGTACGGTCAATTCGCAAGAGGCCGAAGGTCAGCGCGAAGCCTTGAAAAAATATACGCTCGATCTGACTGAGCGCGCCCGCCTGGGCAAGCTTGATCCTGTGATCGGTCGGGATGACGAGATTCGTCGTGCTATCCAGATTTTGCAACGTCGCAGTAAAAATAATCCGGTATTGATCGGTGAACCTGGCGTTGGTAAGACCGCCATTGTGGAAGGTCTGGCGCAAAGGATCGTCAATGGTGAAGTGCCGGACAGTCTGAAGTCTAAACGGGTGTTGTCGCTAGACATGGCGGCCTTGCTGGCAGGCGCTAAATTCCGCGGTGAGTTTGAAGAACGTCTCAAAGCGGTGCTCAAAGAAATCGCCATGGATGAAGGTCAGACCATCGTCTTTATTGACGAGTTGCACACCATGGTCGGCGCGGGTAAGGCAGAGGGCGCTATGGATGCCGGTAATATGCTTAAGCCTGCATTGGCACGCGGCGAATTACATTGCGTCGGAGCCACGACGCTGGACGAATATCGCAAATATATAGAGAAAGATGCGGCGCTGGAACGCCGCTTCCAAAAAATTATCGTTGATGAACCTAGCGTCGAGGCAACAATTGCTATCCTGCGTGGACTGCAAGAAAAGTACGAAGTCCATCACGGTGTAGACATCACTGACCCTGCGATTATCGCAGCGGCAGAATTGTCGCACCGGTATATTACTGATCGGTTTTTACCCGATAAAGCGATTGATTTGATTGATGAGGCGGCGGCTAAAATCAAGATCGAAATTGACTCGAAACCAGAGGTCATGGATAAGCTGGATCGTCGTCTGATCCAACTCAAGATCGAGCGCGAGGCAGTCAAGCGTGAGAAAGACGAAGGTTCTAAAAAGCGGATGGTATTGATCGAAGAAGAAATCGCCAAACTCTCGCTAGAATACGCCGATCTGGAAGAAATCTGGAAGTCAGAAAAAGCTACTGTCCAAGGTAGCACCCATATTAAAGAAGAGATAGAAAAAATCCGCCTGCAAATGGAAGATGCCAAACGTCGCGGTGACTGGCAAACCATGTCCGAGTTGCAGTATGGCCGTATGCCAGAACTAGAGGCGCAGCTTAAGCAAGCAGACGCAACTCAGGCGGGTAACCAAGGCAAGCACAAGCTGCTGCGCACCCAAGTCGGTGCGGAAGAAATTGCCGAGATTGTCTCGCGTGCGACCGGTATCCCAGTCTCGCGCATGATGCAAGGCGAGCGCGAGAAGTTGCTGCAAATGGAAGAGGTTTTGCATAAGCGTGTGGTCGGGCAGGACGAGGCTATTGGCGCGGTATCAGATGCCATCCGCCGCTCCCGCGCTGGCTTGGGTGATCCCAACCGGCCTTACGGTTCTTTCTTATTTTTGGGCCCGACGGGCGTTGGTAAAACCGAGCTTTGCAAAGCCCTCGCAGGCTTTATGTTTGATACAGAAGATTCGCTGATCCGTATCGACATGAGCGAATTTATGGAGAAGCATTCTGTCTCGCGTTTAATCGGTGCGCCTCCTGGCTATGTAGGTTATGAAGAGGGCGGTTATCTGACCGAGGCAGTACGTCGCAAGCCGTACAGCGTGATTCTGTTAGACGAGGTAGAGAAAGCGCATCAGGATGTCTTTAATGTGCTGCTGCAAGTGCTGGACGACGGTCGTCTGACCGATGGGCAAGGCCGCACGGTGGATTTTAAAAACACGGTCATCGTGATGACCTCCAACCTTGGTTCGCATCAGATTCAGGCGATGGAAGGCAGTGATCCGGCAGTGATAAAAATGGCGGTCATGGGCGAAGTAAAAATGCATTTCCGCCCAGAGTTTATTAACCGGATTGACGATATCGTCGTATTCCACGCGCTTGATGCCAAAAACATCGGCGCCATTGCTAAGATCCAGTTACATGATTTGGAAAAACGTCTGACACAAATGGACATGGGCTTGCACATCAGCGAAGCGGCATTGCAGAAAATCGCAGAAGCAGGTTTCGACCCGGTGTACGGCGCACGACCACTCAAACGCGCGATTCAGCAAGAGATCGAAAATCCATTATCCAAGTTGCTGTTGCAAGGTAAGTTTGGACCTAAGGATGTGATTAAGGTTGATGTTGATAATGGGGTGTTGGTGTTTAACTAAAGTAAGTGAAGTCATCGAAGTTAGGCGAAGTGAGATGAAGTGAGTCCCAAGCCCTTACTGCGCAATGCAGTAAGGGCTTATTGCTGTAGCGCTTTTATTCAAATCGTGGTGGTATTATTGCTCTCAGCACTGGATGTAATCTGGGTGGCGGTTTCAACTACGGAGTGGTAGCGGTCTAATGGAAAATCTGGGTTTAAACATCTAATCTAGTTGGAAATTGAAAGAGGTGGTTATGAGATTTCCGATTATTTTGGGACTGTTTTTGCTGTCTATTTACTCTTTAGGATTTGCCGCTGGAAAACAAAATTGTCCAGATTTAAACGGTAGATTTAGCATTCATTCTATTGATAGGAATGGTGTCGCTTTTATTGATCCTGCATTCGTTGATGCCAGTAAATTATTCAAGCTAAATTTGATCAATGTTACTTCTGGTGAACTTGAAATCAAAGGAGATACTCTTCATGGCTTATATTTTTTTTGGAAAACCGAAAGAGATGGCGTACTGCCGATAAGCATGCCTACCAGTGCAAATAGTGAGTGGACATTTAACAGAGACTATAAATGTGAGGATGGATGGGTAAGTTTTTCACAGCGAGCGCCAGCACGCCGGTATGACCTTCTCAAGAGTTATGAGGGTGACGCTAAGATCCGTATTGCAAGGGACGATCTTTATGAAGGATTAAAGATTGAGTCAACATTTAGTGGTCACGAGGTTGTTACGATATTTTCTTACGACTCAGCAAACATCAGCATACCAAAGTGGTGGAGCCGTAAAACATTGCGGGATACTGTTCTTTTGGCTACTGCGCCAGCGGACTCATCAAAACAAGTAACTCAGCTTGAATCGCAAGCCGCATTGGATGTTCGACGCATGTTTAGTGACAAGCTGTTGGGTGGCGTAATTTTGGCAGGAGTAGCGGATCGCGAAGGTGTTGTGACCGTCACATTGAAAGCATTGCGTTCCTCAGATATAACGCCATTCGAAGAGCGTTTGCGCGCGGCGTCGATATCTTATCAAATGAAGACAGAGCCAATTTGGACCAACAATAGTTACTTCATGGAATTGCTGGTTAAGACAAAACCCTAGTTCATTTTTAATGTAAAAGGCGTTCAATATCGCAGTCGATGAAGAGATTTTGAATATTGCTGGGAGTTTGTTCATTAGTTCGTTCGTTAGTTTTTTTAATCGGATTGACGACACCAAGATAACGGTGTGTTGGTGTCGGAGTAAAGTAAGTGAAGTAAATTGAGTTCTAAACCCATGCTGCGCAATGCAGTAAGGGTGTTGACCGATCTCTTTAGATTGGATTTGTTTTTGATCTGCGGTACGTCTACTCCCTAGTTTGAATTTTTATATACACCTGGTAAGTATATTTAGATCGTCCATATAAAGTATGGGCAATAGGGTGATTTTCTTGTAAATAATAGGGAGTATATTGATATCTCACTTATATGCAGATTGAATGTCGCCAGTTTTTTTATCGGTGTCTCATTGTTTTTTTCATGTCATTCCGGCGCGCTTTAAGCCAGCATCCTGTGTCGTTATCCTGATAATCGGTTTGTCGTTTCCAAGCCAGGTGTTTTGCGCAATAACGTCGCCGGGTTCTGCCTAAAACCATGCCGGAATGACGCCTTAGCTCTTTTTAACAATGACGTGACGGCGATCAATATGTGAGATTGTGCTGACACATAATTAAATCGGACAATTTAATTCAATCTGGCAATGTTCTTTTACAATACGAGCAGCGTAATTCAATCGCCGAACAATCATTGAGCAATCGCTGAGTTTAATCGCCGTGCTGTTGGTTCAATCTATCCAAATTTTCCTAACGCTGATCCTGCTGATTCAATACCCACTGGAGACAAGATGCAATTCATCACAAAAGCACATTGGTGCGCCTTACTACTAAGCTTGTGTAGTACCGTCGCCATCAGTGCAGAAACCCCCAAAGACGCCGCTGATGCCAAGAAAAAATGGGACGTGAATGCGCCGCCAGGTGTGGCGAGCACGGTGACTATCGATACCAAAACCGGTACCTGGATGAGTGTTGACGTCAGCCCTGACGGTAAGCAAATTGTGTTTGATTTGCTGGGCGATTTGTATTTGATGCCAGTTGAAGGTGGCGAGGCTAAAGCACTGACACATAGTATCGCGTGGGAAATGCAGGCGCGCTTTTCGCCAGATGGTAAGCAATTAACCTACATGTCAGATGCCGGTGGTGGCGATAATATTTGGGTGATGGATGTGGATGGCAGCAACGCACACGCCTTGACCAAAGAAGATTTCCGCTTATTGAATAATCCTGTCTGGCATCCGAATGGTCAGTATATTGCTGCCCGTAAGCACTTTACTGGTACGCGCTCGTTGGGGTCTGGCGAGATCTGGTTGTATTCCATTGGCGGTGGCGCTGGTGTGCAGTTGAATGAGAAACCAAATTGGCAAAAAGATTTGGGCGAGCCTGCTTTTTCTCCTGATGGTCGTTATGTTTACTACTCACAGGACACGACACCGGGAAATTCATTTGAATACAATAAAAATGGGAATGCCCAGATTTATCAGATTTTCCGTAAAGATTTAAAAGACGGTAAGACCAAAGCATTTGTCAGCGGCGCTGGCGGTGCGGTACGTCCAACGCCTTCGCCTGATGGTAAATACTTGGCGTTTGTGCGTCGCGTGCGCAACCAAAGCACTTTATTTTTGAAAGACTTAGAGACCGGTGAAGAGAAAGTTGCATGGAGTGACTTAGAGCGCGATATGCAAGAAACCTGGGCTGTGCATGGCGTGTATCCATCGATGAGTTGGCTTCCGGGCAGCAAACAAATGGTGCTGTGGGCCAAAGGTAAAATCTGGCGTGTTGATCCATTTGCGCATACCGCAAAAGAAATCGCTTTTCACGTCAAAGACACCAGAGAAATCCGTGCCGCCGTCCGTTTTGAAACGCCCGTCGCGCCAGATAAATTTGATGTGCATCAACTGCGCTGGGTCAATGTTTCGCCACAAGGTAATAAAGTGGTGTACTCGGCTTTAGGGCAATTGTATGTACGCGATCTGCCAAATGGCACGCCGCAGCGTTTGACCAAACAACAAGACCATTTTGAATTTTTCCCACGATTTTCTCGTGATGGTCGCAGCATCGTATTCACCACCTGGGATGATGAAAAACTGGGTTCGGTGCGCACCATTGATGTGCGTGGCGGATCAGAAACGATTATCACCAAGAGTCCGGGTAAATACGTGAATCCTCAATTTTCTCCCGACGGCAAACAAGTCGCTTTTGAAAAAATGCATGGCGGTTATTTGACGACACCCTGGTTTGGTTTGGATACCGGTATTTTTGTGACGAGTGCAGATGGTAAAGCCACTCCGCGCTTAGTCACTGATGACGGCAGTGCACCACAGTTTGGTAAAGACAATGATCAGCTGTATGTGTCGCGCATGCAGCGTGCCGGTGAAGTGGATTGGACGACATCGCTCGTCCGTATTGATTTAAACAAAGGGGAAGAGCAAGCCGTTGCTAAAGGTGAATTTGTCAGCGATTTTGCCTTGTCGCCGGATGGTAATTGGCTGGCGTTTACCGAGCGATTTCATACCTATGTGACGCCACTGCCGGTTGCGGGTAAGCCTGTGACCGTGGGGTCAAAGATGGATGCTTTGCCGGTTAAACAGCTGGACGTCAACGCTGGTGACTATACGCATTGGTCGGGTGATAGCAGCAAGATTTTTTTCTCGCTGGGTGATGAGTTATTTAGTAGCGAGTTAAAAAATGCCTTCACGTTTTTACCCGGCTCGCCTAAAGAAATCGCTAAGCCAACCGAGGCGGGGTTGAAAATTGGTTTCCAGGAAGCCGCGAATAAGCCCGTCGGCACCAAGGTAATTTCTGGTGCGCGTATTGTGACCATGAAGGGGGATGAAGTCATCGAGAATGGACGCATTGTGATTAAAGACAATCGCATCGTCGCCATTGGTAAGGCTGCAGACATTGCAATCCCGGCTGGTGCTATGCAAATCGACGCTGCTGGCAAAACGATTATTCCTGGCATTGTAGATGTGCATTGGCACGGCGGTATGGGTGAGGATGAAATCATTCCACAGCAAAGCTGGATCAACTATGCCTCACTTGCCTTTGGTGTGACGACTATCCATGATCCATCCAACGACACGGCTGAGATTTTTAGTCAGAGCGAACTGCAGCGTGCGGGCAAAGTGGTGGGACCGCGGATTTTTTCTACCGGTACGATTTTGTACGGCGCTAAGGCCAATATGAGCGCCATCGTGAATAATCTGGATGACGCACTCACGCATTTAAAACGCCTGAAAGCGGGCGGCGCCATCTCAGTCAAGAGTTATAACCAGCCACGTCGTGATCAGCGTCAGCAAATTTTGGAAGCGGCGCGTGAGACTGGCATGATGGTGGTGCCAGAAGGCGGTTCACTGTTTGAGCATAATATGACCATGGTCGTTGATGGGCATACAGGCATCGAACATGCGATCCCGGTTGCCAATGCCTATGACGACGTAAAACAATTATGGTCGCAAACTAAAGTAGGCTACACACCGACCCTGATCGTTGGTTATGGCGGACTGGATGGCGAGCATTACTGGTATGCACACACGGATGTATGGCGTCATCCGATTTTGTCGCGTTATGTACCAGCCACGGTGTTGCAAGCGCGTAGTGTCCGGGTAGAGACTGCACCGGAAGAAGATTACAACGTCTTCAACATCGCCCGCACAGCAACCGAATTGCAGCGCGCCGGCGTCCCGGTCAATCTAGGCGCACACGGTCAGCGTGAAGGTTTGGGCGCCCATTGGGAAATGTGGACACTCGGTCGCGGTGGTATGACATCGTTAGAAGCGATCCGTGTCGCAACGCTAAACGGTGCTAAATATCTTGGTATGGAAAAAGATGTCGGGTCATTAGAGACCGGCAAACTGGCCGATCTGGTTATCATCAACGGCGACATTTTGGCGAACATCCAAAACTCCGACAAAATTGCTAACGTCATGCTGAACGGTCGTTTGTACGATGTCAACACGATGAACGAGGTGGGTGGTACGGCTAAAGCCAGAAAGCCTTTCTTCTTCGAAGGTAAAAATGGTGGTGCGGTGCCGGTAGAAACCCGTGGACACGGCGATGGTGACGGACCAGGATAGTCATTTGTGATCAATGAGTAGATCGCATGAATGCAGAGACTGGAAGTGGAATCCAGGTTTCTGCATTTTGTTTTAATTTTGTTTGGAACCAGTTGACGTTTGGTAATGGCTTATTTAGAACTTATTCAGAACTTATTTAGAACTTGGTTAGAGTGAAATTTAATATACTCCCCATTATTTTTTTGGAAATTGGTCAACTGTCCAGCAGTTATATGGACAGTTTAAATATACCTCATGGGAGTATATTTATATTGCGAGTAGATTTTTAATCAGATTGTCCAAAATCTTACGAGAGCATTTGGGGAAGGCGGCATTTAGGTCTGATTTTTATGTAACTCCCTACGCACTATGTCTACACCTTGTATATCGAAGTTGCTCCTGATTTTGCGTCAGTCTGACTAAGTTGTATAATGCGGCCTACTAAAGCAGTCTGGTTTTGAGAAAAAATTGCCGCTTTTTAGCGGCTTTTTTTATTTGTGCGACCTTGTATTTAAGTCTAAGCGCACGAAGTACTAGCAATTCCAACTGAAGCACAACACAAAAACTCCAGGACTCCCCCCATGAACATGTCGAATACCTTAGAAATTGTTGCCGAATTGCGCGCTGGTCGTATGGTCATTTTGGTTGATGAAGAAGATCGTGAGAATGAAGGCGATTTGTTGATGGCAGCAGAGTTTGTGACGCCAGAGGCGATTAATTTTATGGCCAAATTTGGTCGCGGTTTAATCTGTCTCACACTGACAGAAGAACGCTGTGATGAGTTGAACCTGGCGATGATGTCCAGCCGTAACGGTACCGCTTACGGTACTAACTTTACTGTCTCTATCGAAGCCGCCGAGGGTGTCACCACGGGGATTTCTGCTGCAGACCGTGCGCGTACAATACAAGTAGCCGTCGATAAAAAAATGACCGCGAACGACATAGTGCAGCCGGGTCATATTTTCCCGCTCAAGGCGCAAAAAGGCGGCGTTTTAATGCGTGCTGGTCATACTGAAGCCGGTTGCGATCTGGCGGATTTAGCAGGCTTGACGCCAGCTGCCGTCATTTGCGAAATCATGAAAGACGACGGCACTATGGCGCGTCTGCCGGACTTGATGGAATTCGCCAAAGAACATGGTTTAAAAATTGGCACGATTGCTGACCTGATCCATTATCGTAGTCAGAACGAAAGTATCGTCGAACGTGTAGCCGAGCGCGAAATGCAAACAGTGCATGGCACGTTTAACGCCATCGTCTATCGCGACAAACCAAGTGGCTCTGCCCATTTAGCCTTGGTACATGGCGAGATTAAATCGGAAGAGGTCGCCTTGGTGCGCGTGCATCAACCAGTCTCGATTCTTGATCTGTTAGAGAGCAAAATCACGACGCATTCCTGGAATGTAGCCAGTGCAATGGCGGCGGTACAGGCCTCACCATGCGGTGTGCTGGTATTGTTGAATTGCGAAGAAACAGCCGAGCAGATGTTTGATCAATTCAAAGCATTGACGACACCTAAAACTAAACCGCAAGGACGCGCTGCCAGCATGGATTTGCGGACCTACGGTATCGGCGCGCAGATATTGAAGGATGTCGGTGTCAGCCGTATGAAGTTACTCGCCAATCCAAGAAAAATGCCGTCAATGATAGGTTTTGATCTGGAAGTAGTTGGTTATATGGACAAACCTGTTTGAAGAAAATTATTTGAGTAGGAGAAAATAACCTATTCTTGTTGAAATCCATTCTTTACTTTATTTATTGCAGCGCCAAGGCGCAAAAAGGAAACATCATGACTGTTGGACATTACGACTCAAATCTGGATGGCGCTGGCGTGCGCATTGGTATCGTGCAAGCGCGCTTTAACGAAAAAGTTGGCAATGGTTTGCTGTCTTCTTGCCTGGCCGAATTATCCCGTCTCGGTGTTTTGGATGAAGATATTTTGCATGTCACCGTCCCGGGTGCTTTAGAAGTACCGCTGGCTTTGCTTAAATTGACTGAAACTCATCAGTTTGATGCTTTAATCGCGCTAGGCGCAGTGATCCGCGGTGAGACTTATCATTTTGAACTGGTGTCGAATGAATCTGGTGCAGGGATTACGCGTGTTGGTCTGGATAGCGGCATTCCGATTGCGAATGCGATTTTGACGACGGAAAACGATGACCAAGCAGAAGCGCGCATGATAGAAAAGGGCACTGACGCTGCCCGCGTCGCAGTTGAAATGGCCAACTTGACGCTGGCATTGGAAGAATTGGCAGAAGCTACAGAAGATGCTGATTTTGATGCTTGATGATTGAGTGACCAATATTCATAGTACAGAGTTAAAATAAATTGCGTAAAAAATCAAACAGAGCGCAATCAAAATACATTTGCAAGAGAAAAATATGACAAGCAAACAAATCCACGCCAACCCGAGTAAAAGCCGTTCGCCAAGACATCGCGCTCGCGAATTCGCTTTGCAAGGATTGTATCAATGGTTATTGAACAATGAAGATTCTGGCGTGATTGATGCCCATATCCGTCAGGCGCATGGCTTTGACAAAGCGGATCGTGAGCATTTTGACGCGCTCTTGCATGGCGCAATCAAACAATCGATCCAATTGCGCGAAGAGATCGCTCCCTTAATTGATCGCACCATTGCTGAATTGTCGCCAATTGAACATGCCGCCTTGCTGATCGGTGCTTACGAATTAAAGCATCATATAGAAATCCCCTATCGCGTCGTCATCAATGAGGCGGTAGAACTGACCAAGTCATTTGGCGGTTTGGATGGCCATAAATATGTGAATGGCGTGTTGGATAAATTGGCTGCCAGATTGCGAGCTACTGAGATCAGCGCAGGGAAGTAAATCTGAGTTAGGTTTTTACCCGAAAGTAGCAATCAACATGATTTTACGAAAGCCGTCTTATTTCTGTTCTGAAGTAAGGCGGTTTTTTTTAGCCGTACTATCTCCGCAATTGATTTGAAATTGATTTTTATTGAGCCTTCTATGGATCACAATCTCGCCACCCGTTTAAATAATATCGCGCCTTTTCATGTCATGGAGCTAGCCAAAATGGCGGCAGATCTGGAGGCGCAGGGGCGGCATATTATCCATATGGGAATAGGTGAGCCGGACTTTACTGCGCCGCAAGTAGTGATTGATGCTGCTAGCAAAGCGATGGCCGACGGTCGTTTGCAATACACTTCAGCACTGGGCGTGCCTGCCTTACGTGAGGCGATCGCCCAGCATTATTTACGTACTTATGGTCTGACGATTCCGGCCAGTCGTATCATTGTTACCGCAGGTGCTTCGGCTGCATTGTTACTGGCATGCGCTGCATTGGTGGAACCCGGGGCAGAAGTTTTGATGCCAGATCCTTGTTACCCATGCAATCGGCATTTTGTCGCTGCGTTTGAAGGCAAGGCGGTATTGGTCGAGAGCGGGCCAGCCGAGCGTTTTCAGTTGTCTGATCAGATGGTAGGTCAGCATTGGGGCGATGCGACTAAAGGCGTATTACTCGCATCGCCCTCTAATCCAACTGGCACCTCGATTGCTGTTGATGAGCTGGCAAAGATTATTGCCACGGTCAAAAGTCATGGCGGTTTTACGATTGTGGATGAGATTTACCAAGGTTTATCCTATGACGCTGCGCCTGTTTCGGCGTTGTCGCTGGATGATGATGTGGTGATTATCAATAGCTTTAGTAAGTATTTCAACATGACCGGTTGGCGCTTGGGTTGGCTGGTGGTGCCAGAGCGAATCGTGCCTCAGCTCGAAAAATTGGCACAGAATCTATTCATTTGCGCCTCGTCGGTCGCGCAACATGCGGCGATTGCCTGTTTTTCGTCCGAGGCTCTGGCAATTTATGAAGAACGTAAAGCGGAGTTTAAACGTCGTCGCGATTACATCGTGCCTGCGCTGATCGCTTTAGGTTTTGATGTGCCAGTGATGCCAGACGGCGCTTTTTATGTGTATGCAGATTGTTCGCGCTTCTCAGACGACGCGGACGAATTTACACGGTCTTTGTTGCAAGAGGCAGGTGTGGTGATTGTGCCGGGCTTGGATTTTGGTGCATCCGGCGCACGGCGTTATGTGCGGATTTCTTATGCGACTTCGATGGATAATTTAAAAGAAGCAGTGAAGAGAATCTCGCACTATTTGCAGGGCTAAAGATCGGCCTAACGATAGGACTTATAACAGAGATGAAGTTAATCGCTTAAGAAGTCGAGTAGCTCTTCGACTACTTCTCACCGAAATCGTTAGTTTGATTTATTGACTCTAGCGTTGATGTCTAGTCAAAATGATATTCAAGTAAAACCTGGGACACCTGACCACCAATATCGCTCCAGGTACAACGTCCGTAACCCTTGATGCCAGCCAGTTCTCCTGTGCCTGAGCCGGTTAACACATTTAATGTGCTTTCAGATTTACCCGATTTGATTGATCCTACGTGTTGCAGAATAAATCCGCCCCGGCGATTGCCAATGCGACCCGTCAGATATTCTAGTCCGACAAAATTTCCGGAATTGGCGTTGGCGGAAAAACTAAGACATTCAAAACAAGACTCGGCTTCGATGTCACCCGCATAGTGGTGCTTCACCTTGGATTGCATCATCCCCGTGTGCTGGTTGAATTTTTCATCCATCCCATTCAATTTGACAGTTCCTACGGCAAGCATATTCTCCCTCATGTTGTTAAACAACAGACAAATAGTGTCTTTACTATGTCATCAAGCTCTTTAGCCGAATAAAGTCCGCGCCAGATTTTGGTCGGACTCTGTTGATGACGATGATAAAAATAATTAGTCAACGCAACTCGATCTACTTATGGGAGATGGAAGCGCGTCGATGTTTCACCTTGTGGGTATTACTTTGATGCTGTAATGCTTACGGCTGGACTGACCAACAAGCCATTATATTGGCCGTGGATTTTGAATGGCAGAGCAGCTTACGACGATGTTAAAAGTAATTTACTAAGACTATTTGGTTGTCTTTGTGAACTAATTTTAACAAGGTGTAACAAATTATCACAATATTGCCATATCATGTCCACTCACAAATTCGCATACTTAATGTGAATTCGTTATGTGGCAAGCGTCTAGTTATATTGTTTTATCCAGAAAGTTGAGTACTTAGATAAAACTCTAACAAAGCTATGTTGATCTTGATTTTTAAGATAAAAAACAGATACTCCCAATAATTATTTAAAAATACTCGTTATCGTCCAGAATTTATATGGACTATTAAATAATACATCATGGGAGTATATTTTTTTCCTGTTTGTTTTTCGATGTGGGATAAGAAACTCTATGATTCAATTTAGGCAAATTGAGGCGTTCCGGTGTTTGATGATCGCTGGAACCAGTGTTGGCGCCGCTCGGAAAATGAATATTACTCAGCCAGCCATTAGCCGTCTTATTGCTGATTTAGAGAGTGCTCTCGGGTTTAGGTTGTTTAACCGCGACAAAGGACGTTTAGAGCCTACTTTGGCTGGTGTGCGGTTTTATAGCGCAGTGGAAGAGAATTTTTTGGGGCTAGAGCGCTTGACTCAGGTTGCCAGCAATATTCGAAATGAAGCGCCAGAAGGCATTACGATCGCTTGTCTGCCTGTCTTGTCCACCACGATTTTGCCGCTGATTTTGCGTCAATTTTTTAAACATCATCCCGATGTGCCCGTGACTGTAGATAGCTGCAACACGCCAGAGATTTTAATGCGATTGCAAAATCTTAAAGTGGATATCGCTATATGCATGGCGTTTCCGCCACTCGCCGGCATGGAACAAGAAACCATTAAAGAAGTCAGTGTCATGTGCGGCTTGCCCGAAGGGCATCGCCTGGCGGATAAAGAGATGATTGATCCCATGGACTTGGATGGGGAAAATATCATCGGTTTCTTACCCATTATTTCGCAAAGTTATGAGCTGGAAAAGATTCGTCTTGATGAAACCGGTACTCGTCCGCGCCATAGAGTTAAGACACAAACATCGCATACACGTTATGCGATGGTTGCGAATGGTTTGGGTATCTCGATTGTTGAACCTTTTGGTGCTAAGGTCTGGCGCTCTAACGGTGTGATCGTGCGGCCGTTTGCCAGCGATATTCGTCACCAGTATGTCCTGGCATACCCAAGTGGCGGCAAACGTTCAGAGTTAATGCATGATTTCCGCGAGCTAGCTCTGGATGTAGCAAAGGACTACGATTTTGGCTTTGACGCGTAAAAAAGCCACCTGACTTTTATAGTGGGGGTGGCTTTTTTACGACTTGATGAAGTTTTCAACTACATTATTACAGCTTTGCTATTTGCTCCGGATGCGCTGGCTTTTGCTCGGCAGCTTTAGTCTCTGTAGCAGCATCAACTTTAGTCGCGATATTTTCTATCTGACGTGCTGGCGGTGTTACTGGAATTGGTACCGGTGCATTAAAAGTAGGAATATTTTTGCCGTTAGCAACATCTTTTAAGCGGCGATATTCGGCCAAAACGCGCGAACCATAACCAGCATCATTTTCAAACGCAGCTGCACCAACATACAGTTTTAAACCTGCTTCAACCGAGCCACCACGTGAGACGTAATCTTTTAAGATCAGGGCACCGACTTTGATGTTGGCAACCGGATTAAGCGCGGCTTTAATACCGCCCATTTCCTGAAACTTCTCATGATGTACTTTGGACATGACTTGCATCAAACCTTGCGCACCAACCGGGCTTTCGGCAAAAGGATTCAAGCCGGACTCAATCGCCATCACGGACAAGATTAACAAAGGGTCGAGTTTGATCTCTTTCGCTGTCAAGTAACTGGCAGAAACCAGCATATTGGTCGCATCGCTGGCAATACGATAGCGTTTAGCCAGCCAGTTTGTTACCCATTGCTGCTGGCGTTGCGTGCCAAGCATTTTGCTATCTTCTTCAGTTAGTTCAGTTACGGTAACAGGCGCTTGGTCAGATTGTGCTACTTGCAGTGGAGTTGCCATCAGCATCGCCAAGCTCGGTGCTTGTGCAGCTTCTTCTTCGACATCCTGTTTAGCGATTGTAAAAGGAGAAAGGGATTTGAATTTTTCAACTAGATCTGGTTTGATAAACATCAGACCAAGCACAACAATCGCGCTTACGCCAAATATCATCAAAAGGTGGTGCATCGTTGTGATGAAGCCATTGCGTGCATCGCGCAATGCGGTGAGTATTGCTGTAGCGGTCATCTTGCCGCTAAATAAAGTACTATTTTGCAAATTACTTTTTTGTGCTGCTAGGTTAAAACTTTGAATCATATTACCTCCTGAACCTTCGTAGACTATGTACTTGCTAATCAGCGTTACTGCTGGTGTGCTGTATAGCGGACTAGCTACGAATCAGAAACATCGTCTTCGTCGCAGGCGCGATCGGAAGACGCCGGAATTATTTGTCAGTTATATATACATATATGGGCGACTCGCAGTCTCTCCAATGACAAACAACTTTTTTCGGGTCAAGGCAGACGCCTTTTGAAAACAATCCTTACAATGTTGTATGTGGGGCCCGATCCCCGTGAATGATGTTACCGTTTGGCGCTACCATCTTAGTTAGATAGCAACTGAGTGCGATTAATTTATAGCCTCTTCATCAAGTTGGGCGAATTGTAGGGTCGGTTTTATATCAAGTCAATACTATAGAAGTTAATCGTTATTACTTTTAAATCTTAAAATTCATGCTGCATTGCGGCGAATCGTTGTCAAATCAAGCACTTAGCCAACTTCTTTACTTTACTTAGTTCAAACTCATAAAAAGCTAAAAAACATGAAATATTCGGATTTGAGAGATTTTATTGCTCAGCTTCAACAACAAAATGAATTAAAACAAATAGTTACGCCTGTTTCACCGTATTTGGAGATGACAGAAATCTGCGACCGCACCTTGCGCGCAGAAGGTCCTGCGCTTCTATTTACCAAGCCAAAAGGACATAGCATCCCAGTGCTGGGTAATTTATTCGGCACACCGCATCGTGTCGCGATGGGAATGGGCGCAGATAGTATTAGTGAGTTACGCAAAATCGGCCACGTTCTCTCATCGCTGAAAGAGCCAGAGCCTCCGAAAGGATTTAAAGATATTCTGGGTCTCGGGTCGCTGGTGAAAGCGGTATGGGATATGGCGCCTAAAGAAGTACGCGGGGCCAAATGCCAGGAGATAGTTTGGGAGGGTAACGATGTCGATCTGGCGAAACTGCCGATCCAGCATTGCTGGCCTGGCGATGTCGCTCCTTTAATTACCTGGGGTCTGGTGATTACCAAAGGCCCCTATAAGAAGCGCCAAAATCTGGGTATATATAGACAGCAGGTTTTAGGTCGCAACAAAGTCATCATGCGCTGGCTTGCGCATCGTGGTGGCGCTCTGGATTTTCGTGAGCACGGCATCGTCAATAAAGGTCAGCCTTATCCGATTGCTGTTGCACTCGGCGCTGATCCGGCGACCATACTTGGCGCAGTCACTCCAGTGCCTGATAGCTTGTCCGAGTACCAATTCGCAGGACTGTTGCGTGGCAGCCGTACCGAGCTGGTTAAAGCGATCGGCAGTGAGTTGCGTGTACCTGCCAGTGCCGAGATTGTGCTGGAAGGGCATATTTACCCAGATGAGTCGCATCCGACTGGCTATGAGCACGCGCTCGAAGGCCCTTACGGCGATCACACTGGTTACTATAATGAGCAAGACAGTTTTCCCGTCTTTACGATAGATCGCATCACAATGCGCCGTGATCCTATTTATCACTCAACCTATACTGGTAAACCGCCAGATGAGCCTGCGGTTCTCGGCGTGGCACTTAATGAGGTGTTTATACCTCTGCTGCAAAAACAGTTTAGTGAAATCACTGATTTCTACCTGCCGCCAGAGGGCTGTAGTTATCGAATGGCCGTAGTACAAATCAAAAAAGCCTATGCAGGCCATGCCAAACGAGTCATGTTTGGCGTCTGGAGTTTTCTGCGCCAGTTTATGTACACCAAATTCATCATTGTGGTGGATGAAGATGTGAATATCCGCGACTGGAAAGAAGTAATCTGGGCGATTACGACCAGGGTTGATCCACTGCGCGATACGACTCTGGTCGATAACACGCCGATCGATTATCTTGATTTTGCCTCACCCGTCAGCGGGCTTGGTAGCAAAATGGGATTGGATGCCACTAATAAATGGCCGGGCGAAACCAGCCGGGAGTGGGGCACTACGATACAGATGTCGACCGAAGTGAAGGCGAGGGTGGATTTGATCTGGCAGGAGTTGGGATTGTAGATTTATTCCTGCACGTCTAGGATCAAATGCAGGGCTAAGCTTGTTGGTTCCACATTTGTCGTAATCACAAAATAGTCACGCTATCATTATAGTTAGCAATCAAACCAAGTCCTCATGAGCGTCACCGTCAAACCTTTGTTATACAGTTTTCGCCGCTGCCCTTACGCCATGCGTGCCCGACTAGCGATCAAGCTCAGCGGCGTCGACGTTGACATACAAGAAGTCAGTTTGCGTAACAAACCACAAGCGATGCTTGATCATTCCCCTAAAGGCACTGTGCCTGTGTTGGTATTGACGGATGGACGAGTGATAGATCAAAGTCTGGACATCATGTGTTGGGCAATGGCACAACATCAACAACACGACACTACATTATGGTTGATGCCCGACGGTACATTGCCAAGCGAAGTACTAAACTTGATCAGTCAAAATGACAGCAGGTTTAAGTATGATCTGGATCGATATAAGTATGCTGAGCGTTTCCCAGAATACAGCGCAACAACGTATAGAGAAAGAGCCGAAGTATTCCTGCTGATATTAGATAGCCGCCTGCAACAACACCAATATTTAAGCAGCGAGCAGCTGAGTATGGCCGATCTGGCGATTTTGCCGTTTGTACGCCAATGTGCGCTGGTGGATGCCGATTGGTTTTACTCCAGCCGATACCAGCATTTGATTGCATGGTTGGATAGATTCTTGCAATCGGATTTGTTTATTGCTGTGATGGCGAAAGCGCCAACAATATCCAGCGCCAATCCGCTTGTAATTGAGTCGTCAGTGACTTAGTAATGTTAATCGTTTTGAGTAAGGCATGGCGTTAACGAAGTTGCATTGCAAACTCTAATGTGAAAAGGAGAGGGATTATTTTATTGCAGCGAGTTTATATATCTTTGTAATAATTAGTCTTATTTGATTTTTCAACTCAGCTAAACAACTGCGATTAATATTCCTGCTGTTAGTACCAAGGCTCCGGAAATTCTCTCAGTGATTAAACTATATTTTGCTTGTGTTGCCCAATGACTGGCTTTGTTTGCCAGCATGCCATAGCCCAGCAGAATAAAAAATTCTGGAATGATGGAGCATGCAGCAAGGATACTCATTTGTGGAATGATGGGTTTTTGTGGATCAATAAACTGCGGCAGAATCGCGACAAAGCCTAGCAGTGCTTTTGGATTTGTCATTTGCAGCATCACCGCTGTACTAAATATCCGTTTGCCACTTTGCGGTTTACTGTCTAATTTGCTCAAAGTAATGGGTGATGGTCTGCCAAAAATAGCGGACAAACCTAAGTACACCAGAGACGCCGCACCGATATATTTGATCGCCATAAACACCTTGGGCGAAGCTAATATGAGTGATCCTAGGCCAGTTGCTGAGACGGCAAAATAAATAGCATTGCCAGTCAAAATCCCCAAAGTGACGAAGAGAGAAATACGCCATCCGCGTGCCATGCCATAGGCAACGACCATCATAACGGCGGGTCCTGGAGATAAAGAGAGTGCTGCCTCAGTCGCAGCGAATAGTAGCCAGTTGTCCATATAATATTTTTCTGTATTGGCTTAACAATGTGGCTTCAGCATTTCTGGCGGAACCCTCTCCCGTAAGCGGGAGAGGGGGGTGATCTCAGTCTGCTTACACTTAGGATTTTATAAAATCAAACAAGGCTGTCAGCACTGCATCGCCTTGTTCTGCCATCAGCGAGTGTCCGCAATTTTCTATCAATGTCGTTTTGCTGTGCGGGATCGCAGTGCGTAGCGTAGCTGCCGCTTTGGGCGGCGTCATCATGTCTTTTTTTCCTAAAACAAATAGGGTTGGACAGCTAACCGCCTGCGCCGCCTGCTCACCGTTAGCATAGGCATTGCATGCTGAAAAATCGGTATAAAAGACTTTATCGGGATTGATCTTAGAAATACGTTGCATCAGACGCTGGCTGCCGCCCATGACATAAAATCCCGGCCCAGGGCAAGATGGTTTATGCGCGATGGAACTATGGGACCAGATATTCACCATATCGATGGCGGTCTGCTCCTCGTCGCGTGCAGCATTGAGTAAGGTGTCTGATACCTTCATCGGATAGGCAGTACCGATGAGGGCTAATTTACTGACTTTTGCCGGCGCGCGTGCGCTAGTTTCTAAGGCAATCAGAGACCCCATGCTGTGACCAACCAGCATTGCTTGCTGCACGCCAGCGGCATCTAACAAGGTGATCAGCCAATCTGCCATTTGTTCGACTGTCGTCAGCGCCGCACCTTTGCTGCGACCATGTCCGGGCAGATCAACTGCCAGAACATTAAAGCCGTGATGAGCAATGTAACGGGTTTGCAATGCCCACACGGAATGGTCGTTTTGTGCGCCATGGAGGAAGACCACGGTTGCT
Source organism: Undibacterium sp. GrIS 1.8 (assembly GCF_040544445.1). NCBI lineage: Bacteria > Pseudomonadati > Pseudomonadota > Betaproteobacteria > Burkholderiales > Oxalobacteraceae > Undibacterium > Undibacterium sp. GrIS 1.8. Next base: position 51,418 of record NZ_JBEONQ010000007.1, read on the forward strand.
TGCTCTGGATTGAATTGTTTGCCGCCTGTGTAACAGTATGCGATGTGGTCATGAACGGTGAGTAGCATCTCAGGCTCCTTTCTGAGCAGCTTTTAAGCCGCGCGCCAAGTCTTCAATCAAATCATCGACGTTTTCTAATCCTATCGATAAGCGCATGGTTCCCTCGGTAATGCCGGAGGCGATCAATTGTTCTGCCGGGACGCGGAAGTGCGTCGTTGACGCGGGATGAATCACAAGTGATTTGGCATCACCGACATTAGCCAGATGCGAGAATAAATTTAAAGATTCGACAAAGCGCTGACCAGCGGCGCGGTTACCCTTGATGCTGAACGAGAATACGGCACCACAACCTTTGGGTAGCAAGGTTTTCGCTAGTTCGTAATCGGGATGTGATTCTAGTTCTGGATACGAGACCGATTCAACCGCCGGATGGGCGACTAAAAATTCGACGACTTTGCGGGTGTTGGCAACATGCCTGTCCATGCGTAGGCCGAGTGTTTCTATCCCTTGCAGAATAGCAAAGGCATTGTGCGGGCTCATGCTGGCACCAAAGTCACGCAAACCCTCACGCCGTGCGCGTAATGAGAAGGCGGCGACGGTGGATTCTTCTGAAAAAACCATGCCGTGAAAACCATCATAAGGCTCGCACAGCTCGGCAAAATGTCCGGTTTTTTCATACGCTTGTTGCCAGTCGAAAGTGCCGCCATCAACCAGTAAGCCACCGATCGCCGTACCGTGACCACATAAGAACTTGGTTGCCGAATGGAATACCAGATCAGCGCCATGATCAAATGGGCGCAGTAGATAAGGCGTCGTGAAGGTGGAGTCCAGCATCAATGGCAAATAATGGCTGTGAGCGATTTCTGCGACCGCCGCAATATTCAAGACATCCAGGCCGGGATTGCCCAAGGTTTCTGCAAACAGCACTTTAGTATTAGGGCGAATAGCCGCACGCCATGCATCCAGATTGCGAGGGTCAACAAAGGTCGTCTCTATGCCAAAGCGCTTCATCGTGTAAGCCAGCAAGTTTTGCGAACCACCATACAGGGCGCGTGAGGCTACTACGTGGGAGCCTGCGCCGGCAATCGTTGCGAGGCCTAAATGCATGGCGGCCTGGCCGCTAGCAACCGCAATCCCAGCGACACCACCTTCCAATGCGGCAATACGTTCTTCTAGCACGGCATTGGTCGGGTTAGAGATACGGGAGTAAACATGACCAGCGCGTTCCATATTGAATAAGGATGCCGCATGGTCAGAATCTTTAAAGACAAACGAGGATGTCAGATAAATTGGGGTTGCACGTGCGCCGGTTACCGGGTCTGGTGCCGCGCCAGCGTGCAGGGAAAGAGTGTCAAAGCCGTGGTATTTTGGACCGCTCATGATGTTGTTGTTCTCCTGATTTTTAGTGTGCTAATGCTACCATCGAAACACCGATGTTTGGGATGCGCTTGCGACCCTGTTCTGCTATGAAAATGAAGCGGTTTGCTTGAAATTGTTATGCTTTCGTGCAAATTAGTTGGCATCTGTGCTGGATTTTTTGCGATGCTTGCGATACATTGAACATACAACATCAAATGTGCTGGCCAATCTCGCGTTCGTTGGCACAAAAAATTAAACATCAGTCAATGTCAACTGATGACAAAGAGGAGAGCGGTATGAAAGTCTCAGAAATTCTTCAGGTAAAAGGCAATATTCTTTACACCATTACTCCCGATACTCCGATTTCAGAAGCGGTCAGTGTGATGGAAGAAAAGGATATTGGTTCGCTGGTGGTGATGGAGTACGGCGATTTGTCCGGCATCCTTACTTTCCGTGAAGTGATCCGTGCGATCCATGCCAATAATGGCTCGTTAGGTAACGGCACTGTGCGCAAATATATGGATGATCATCCATTGACCGTTACTCCAGATACCGAGGTCAATGAAGTACGCCGCATGATGCTGGAAAAACATTCCCGCTACTTGCCAGTGATGAATGCGAAAACACTGCTAGGTATTATTTCCTTCTACGACGTGGCAAGAGCAGTGCTCGAAGCGCAAAGCTTTGAGAACAAAATGCTGAAAGCGTATATCCGCGATTGGCCAGTAGAACAGCAGGAAGAATAATGACTCTGCGGATCGACGCAAAACCGCCTTTGCGGCGTGATTTGGCGGTGCAGTACTTTTTGTATTGCCGCCGCCGACGTGCGTTGCAGGGACAATTTTTCGTCACTCCCTCAGTTCAAGCCTTGCTCAGTTTGTCGCAATTTTTTAATATCCGTACAGAATAAAACGACGCCTGCAGATGTGATTTGCGGGCGTTTTCTTTTGCTCAAATTTTTGAAGGAACTATATGCAAATCGCCGTCGTTGGAGCAGGATTAGCAGGACTCACTGTCGCCCGTCAATTACAGTCACAAGGTCATCATGTGACGGTGTACGAGAAAAGCCGTGGTGTCAGCGGGCGTATGAGTACACGGATGACAGAGTTGGGAGGTTTTGATCATGGCGCACAGTATTTCACTGCGACTTCGGATCGCTTTAAAAAAGAGATTAACGATTGGCGCAAATTAGGTTGGGTTGTGCCTTGGGAAAGTAAGCTAGTGACGCTGGATCATGGTCTGAGTAAGCCAACTGGGAACTCCGCCAAACGATATGTCGCGGTTCCCGGGATGAGTTCTTTGGGTAAGCAACTGGCACATGGTCTGGATATTCGCACCGAGCAGCAAGTGGTTGCGATTGTGCCTTTCGAAAAACAATGGATACTATCGATCAAATCCGACATGGTGCCTGTCCCGGCATCGGCAGGGCCTTTTGATGCGGTACTGCTGGCGATTCCGCCAGAGCAGGCAACACCTTTGCTGCAAGTGGCTCCTGCCATGGCGAAGCAAACTGCCAAAGTTCATCTGGCACCGTGCTGGACGTTAATGCTGGGTTTTCAGACTCCGCTCAATTTGCCGTATGAAGGCGCCTGGGTCAGTAATTCACGCCTGGGCTGGATCGCCAGCGACACTGCTAAACCATCACATCGGGTGGGCGAGCGTTGGGTTTGTCATGCGACGCAAGAGTGGAGCATAGAACATCTGGAAGATGATAACGAGCGTGCCAAAGAGAAGTTGTCCAAGGCTTTTCATGAGGCAACGGGATCATTGATACAGCCAATCCATGCCGTCGCCCATCGCTGGCGTTATGCGCAAGCAGTGGAGCCGATGGCAGAAGATTGCTTATGGAATGCGAAACAGGGGATAGGCGTGTGCGGCGACTGGTTTGCAGCAGGGTTGGCCGGATCAGGACGTGTTGAGAATGCCTTCACCAGTGCATTGGCACTAGCGAGTAAATTTTCCGCTGCTTAGCCCTTGGGGTCGATAAAAAAAGGGGAGTATAGGCGTAAACCATGGTTAATGTCCATATTATATATGGACGTTTAAAAATACAGTGAGTAGTATATTTTTGAATGATTTGTAAGAATTTGTCGTTTCTGGGTCATAGAAACGACAAATTGGTTTTCTGATTTTGGGGATGCCTTAGTGGTGATTCAGTGCGGTTTCGGTTTGGTTGCCTAGGCGCTTCGACAGAGTTATTTACCTAGACGTCCTAGCCAGCGAGCTAGTCTGCCCGGATTGTAAAGCGTCCAGGTTTTTTTGATACCGACCGGCACATGCCACAATGCCACCGTGCCAGCGCGGAAAAATGCCGTATCGCCCTCCTTTAAGGTGAAGTGCTGGCCGAGATAATCAATCTCCACGCCGCCACTCAACACATAAATCGACTCGTCCAATTGGTAATGCCATTCAAATGTAGATGGTCCTTCTGCTTCAAAAATACCTGAGCTGGAACTGCCATCTGTCGCCGCTGAAAACTCAACGGCTTTAAAATTGGGTTTGCCCGACTTGACCCAACTAGGATCGACCGCAAATGCTTGAATCGGCATGCTAACGGTGCTACTGGTCGCAGGCGCTACATGCGTTACATAGGCGACGGCACCGTAAATAGCGACACCGATGACACCGGCGAATATTCCTGCGATCCCGTATTTGAATGATTTGTTCATGTTGTCGTCATCCTTTCGCCTGTTTGTAAACGCCATAATGACGCATAGCCGCCATTGAGCGCCAGCAATTGTTCATGCGTGCCGCTTTCAACGATCTCACCCGATTCTAAGAGATAGATGCAATCAGCCTGACGAATTGTCGATAAGCGATGTGCAATCACGATGGTTGTGCGGTTGCGACTGACGACATCCAAACTGCGTTGGATCGCGGCTTCAGTTTCATTATCGACCGCGCTAGTCGCCTCATCCAAAATAAGGATAGGCGGATTTTTTAAAATTGCTCTTGCCAATGCTAGACGCTGACGCTGACCGCCAGACAATTTTTGGCCGCGCTCACCGATGCGGGTGGCAAATCCTAACGGCAGTTTGTTGATAAATTCAGTCGCCTCCGCCGCTTGTGCTGCATCAGCAATGGCTTGTTCTGATATGTCACTCAGACCATACGCAATATTCTCGGCAATCGTACCATCGGTTAAAAAACTATCCTGTGCCACATAGCCAATCGAACGCCGCAAGTCTTGTAAGTTGATATCATTAATCGGCTGATTATCCAGCAAAATCCGTCCCGACTGTGATTCATAAAAACGTAATAGCAGTTTCACTAAAGTTGATTTGCCCGATCCAGTTGACCCGACAAACGCCACTGTTTTGCCTGCAGGAATATGCAGGTTGATATTCTTCAGCGTGGTCGTGTCACCATAGGCAAAGCCGAGCTCTTCAAAGCGTAATTCACCTTGGACCTGATGCGGTGGCAAATGCGCACCCTCATAAGTAATCTTGATCGGCGTGTTCAGTAAATTCATCGCACGATCAATTGCAGACATAGATCGCTGATACATATCGGCGACATCTGCCAAACCGGTCATTGGCCATAGCAAACGCTGGGTTAAAAATACGAGCACAGAATAAGCACCTACTGCCAGTTGCCCGTGAATTGTCAGCCAGCCGCCATACACCAAGGTCGCGGTAAAACCTGCCAGAATCGCCATCCGTATGACAGGTGTGATAGCGGAATTTATTGCGATCGCACGACCATTCGCATCGCGATAGGCGTTACTGGCTTGGGCAATATGGGCGCTTTCAAAATTCTCTGTAGCAAAGGCTTTGATGGTGGCGAGTCCGAGCAGATTATTATTCAGGCGCGCACTGACGTCACCTGCTGCTTCACGCACTTCTGCATAACGCGGTGCTAAGCGTTTTTGGAACCAGAATGCGCCGATCAAAATGGCTGGCACGGGTAGCAAAGAAATGATGGCCAGCGAAGGTTGCAAGGCGAAGAATACGGCACTGACCATTACAGAGGAGCAGATCACCTGAATGATCTGATTAGCACCGCCATTTAAAAAGCGTTCCATTTGATTGATGTCTTCATTTAATATCGACATCAGATTGCCGGTGCGCTGATTCTCGAAATACGCCATCTCCAGTTTTTGCACATGGTCGTAAGTATCTAGTCGCAAGTCATGCTGCAAATTTTGGGCAAGTTTGCGCCATTTCAGGCAGAGCAGATATTCAAACCAGGACTCTCCACCCCATACAATTACATTCACAATACCTAGCAAGACTAATTGATGCCAGGTATCGACGACACCAAAGCTACCCAGAACTTTTTTTGCTAAAAAGCTTTTATCGCCGTTGACGACAATATCCACAGCAACGCCAATCAGGACTTCTGGCAAGACATCAAAAAATTTATTCAGAATCGAATATAGTGTCGCCAGACGAAAATCAGTACGGTATTTTTTTGAATAGCTAAGTAGTTTTTTGAGCGGGTGTGTGGGTGTCGTGCCTGCAGTTGCTGTCATTGGAGTTTTTGTCATAGCGTTCGATCAATTTGACGACGGGTTTTGCAAATGAAGCAAAATAAAAAGGGACTGCAAATTTTACAGTCCCTGAGGATTTCTAGCTTACAGCACGATTATTCTTCGCGACGCAGATGCGGGAACAAAATCACATCACGGATATTCGGCGAGTCAGTGATCAACATCATCAAACGATCAATACCAATGCCGCAACCGCCGGTTGGTGGCAAGCCGTATTCCAATGCGCGGATGTAATCTGCATCGTAATACATGGCTTCTTCGTCACCAGCGTCTTTTGCTGCTACCTGCGCCTGGAAGCGTGCCGCCTGATCTTCCGCATCGTTTAACTCAGAGAAGCCGTTAGCGATTTCACGACCAGTCATGAATAACTCAAAACGCTCAGTGATACCAGCAACGGTATCAGAGGCGCGTGCTAATGGCGACACTTCAACTGGATAGTCGATGATGTAGGTCGGCTCCCAAAGTTGTGCTTCTGCTGTTTCTTCAAACAAAGCTAGCTGCAATGCCCCCAGACCTGCAGTCGCAAACGGTTTTACGCCAAACTTGAGCAATTCTGTTTTGATGAAGTCAGCATCATGCAGTTGTTCATTGGTGTAATGCGGTGCATATTTGTTGATCGCGCCGACAATGGTCAAGCGTTGGAAAGGCTTACTCAGATCCAGCTCTTTACCTTGGTATGTTAGGACTGCTGTGCCATGCGCATCCTCTGCGGCCTTACGGATGACTTGCTCAGTAAAATCCATCAGCCATTTGTAGTCAACATAGGCCGCGTAAAATTCCATCATGGTGAATTCTGGATTATGACGCGGCGAGACACCTTCATTACGGAAGTTACGGTTGACCTCAAATACACGGTCAAAACCGCCGACCACCAGACGCTTCAGATACAGTTCTGGCGCGATGCGCAGATACATTTGCATGTCGAGTGCGTTGTGATGTGTGATGAAAGGTTTCGCCGCGGCACCGCCAGGGATGACGTGCAACATTGGTGTTTCTACTTCCATAAATTCATTGCTGATCATGAAATTACGGATCGAAGTCATTGCAGCGGTACGCGCTTTAAATGTGCGGCGCGTTTCCTCGCTCATGATCAGATCAACATACCGTTGACGATATTTCGTCTCTTGATTAGCCAGTCCATGGAATTTATCCGGAAGAGGGCGCAGTGATTTAGTCAGCAAGCGTAATGTCGTGACTTTGATCGTCAGCTCATCAGTCTTGGTTTTAAAGAGCGTACCTTCGATACCTAAAATATCACCCAGATCGTAGTGGCGGAAGGCATCCATCTCGACTTCGCCAGTTTTGTCGGAGGTGACGTACAACTGAATACGACCATCTGCCTTAATGCCAGAGGCATCTTGTAGAGTAGCGAAGGCAGCTTTTTTGCCAGCCTCGCGCTTTAGCATCATACGACCAGCAACCACCACCGTAATATTCAACTCCTCCAGCTCTTCACGCGTCGTCGCGCCATATTGCGCTTGTAAAGCAGCAGCTTTATGTTGCGGACGGAAGTCATTTGGGAAAGCAACACCTTGTTTGCGAATGGCATCTAACTTTACACGACGCTCGGTGATGATGGAGTGTTCATCGACTACGACTTCTGCCGGTACTGCGTTATGAGTTTGGTCTGACATGAAATTTCTCTCAGTATGTAATTTATTTACTTATCCGTAGCTGGAAAATTCAGTGATGGACTTTGCTATCACCAAATTTGCGCTTAGCTTGTGCTGAATTTGCACTAGATTGGCACTAGATTTAGACGCCTTGCTTGAGTGAGGCCGCGATAAAGTCATCCAGATCACCATCCAGAACTGCTTTGGTGTTGCCCATTTCAAAGTTGGTACGCAAATCTTTGATGCGGGATTGATCCAGTACGTAGGAACGAATTTGATGACCCCAGCCGACGTCGGTTTTAGTGTCTTCCAGATTTTGTTTTTCGCTCATACGTTTGCGCAATTCCAGCTCAAACAATTTGGCTTTCAACATCTCCCAGGCTTCTGCGCGGTTACGATGCTGACTTCGATCGTTCTGGCACTGGACTACGATACCGGATGGGCCATGTGTTAAACGCACTGCGGAGTCGGTCTTATTAATATGCTGACCACCCGCACCGGAGGCGCGATAGGTATCCACACGAACATCAGCAGGATTGATATCAATTTCAAACGATTCATCTACTTCAGGGTAGACAAACAAGCTGGAGAAAGAAGTGTGGCGACCGTTAGCAGAGTCAAATGGTGATTTGCGAACCAGGCGATGCACGCCAGTTTCTGTGCGCAAAAATCCGTAAGCGTATTCGCCTTCCACCTTCAGCGTTGCGGTCTTGATACCGGCAACCTCACCATCAGATTGTTCCAGAATCTCGACCTTAAAACCTTTACGTTCGCAATACCGCAAATACTGACGCAGCAGCATCGACGCCCAGTCTTGTGCTTCAGTACCGCCAGCACCAGCTTGTATATCGATAAAGCAATTGTTGGGGTCCATGGGATTATTAAACATCCGGCGGAACTCCATGCCTTCGACTAAGCCTTTGAGTATTTCCGCATCCGCTTCGATGGCTTCTAAGGTGTCGTCGTCACTCTCTTCGCGTGCCATAGCGAATAAGTCGGTGGCATCACGCAAATCGATATCGATTTTAGTCAGCGTATGAACGATGGCTTCAAGGGATTTTTTTTCTTTGCCCAATTCTTGGGCACGCTTTGGTTCTTCCCAGACTTTGGGATCTTCCAACTCGGCGTTGACTTGCTCTAGTTTCTCTGACTTGACATCGAAGTCAAAGATACCTCCGAAGTTCGGCTTCACGACCAGTCAGGTCGATAAGCAGGGCGGACAGGCTATTGAGGCGTTCGGCTTCCATATTTTTCTTCTAAAGTATTTAAATCAAACCCTAGATTATACCCGAGGGGGAGCTTGATCTAATTTAGATTGCTGAGGATTCAAACCGAAAAACACGGCCTACATCTGATCATTAGTAATAAGATAATTGATTGGCAATAGGACGGTTTACGGTTAACAGAACCGTTCATAGTTATTTTAAGATCTAAAGTCAGGCTTAGCTAATAAAGTTCTGTTAATGCAGTTCTGTACTAAATAATTCCATCATTACCAGACCGACTTGATTTCGGTTGGTTTGTTATTTCTGTGACTTTCAAACCATTTTGACAAATGATCTTTAAAGCAGCTCGGGCAAATATGATATTGAGTTTGAGTCGATTGCCCACCACTGGCGAGAGAGACTTCTTCGTATAACTGGATTGTAGTGGTGACTTTTTGGCTTTCTTCACTACTCCAGTCCTCATCCCATTTAGATTCTGCGCCGCAGACATCGCAAGTCAATTTTTCAAATACTTCTTCTGTATGTTCTAGTATCAAAACCGTTTTCATGTGCTTCATGCTGATCTCCATGTTAGGTATGTAAAAATTATGGTGTTCGTCCTCTATATCGTTATATCTGCAACTATTATAGGATAGCTACGCTTTTGTAAAATATAGTAATTTTAGATATTAGTGAAAAGTATTCAGTATGATTAGAAAGATATTACATTCAAACTTATGATGAGATTTGTTGTAAATCAGTCCATGTGTCGCAAAAATAATTTAGTCATGCGTATCAGTTTGTGAGATATTTTGAAGCCTATTAAGGATGATTGCTTGGGAACGCAGACCAAAAAGATGAAAACAATTTTTACTATCATCCTAGCGGTTACTAGCGGGCTTGTTTTTTCAAGCGTGCACGCAGAGATATATACGTGCAAAGACGCGGCGGGGCATTTGCTCACATCTGATCGTCCTATACCCGAGTGCGCAAATCGCTCCATGTTTGTAAGAAAAACGCTTGGCCAAAATCCACGCGAGATTCCGGCGCCTCTGACGCCAGAAGAGCGGCGCAAGGCGGATGAAGAACAAGAAAAACAAAAATCTGAAATGTTGCTAGAGGAGCAGCAGAAAAGAGAAGATCAACATCTCTTGGCAAATTATAAAAGTGAGAGCGATATTGAATTGGCTAGACAAAGATCACTTGAATTCGTTAAAGAAAAAATTCGCGCTGGTAATGATCAGATTAAAGCTATCGCTGTCATGCAGGCTGAATTTCAGAGCGAGCAGCAACGTAATGCTAAAAAATCGACTGAACAAAATGTAGATTTACAAAGACGTTCTGGTCAATTATCTTTGGCTAGTAAAAATGCACAGTCTACAGTAGCGGAATATGAGGCGGAGCGTACTCGTATCAATACCCAGTTTGATGAGATTTTAAAACGGTATCGCGAGATTGTTCAGAAGCGTAAAGGCGGTGGGAAATCATCAAGCTAGTTTGTCTTGATAGACGTTCGGAGCGAAGCCCTTTCAGCTAAGACTGAAGGGGCTTCTTTCATTCTGTGCGACGTATTTATTCCGATGTTTTTACTTACGTCCGGCCTTAGCCGCAGCCGGCTTAGTTTTGGCAGAGCGAAATGCCAATGCCGGGCGCGCTGACGATGTACTGATAGTATTAATGCTGTTTTTTGAGGCAGTTATTTTGTCAGTCACCCCTCGTGCTACTGCAGCTGGTTTTTTACCAAAGGTATTCATTTTTGGTGCTGCGATACGGCGGCCATTGCTGACGCCGACATCCTTAATTGGCACCACCGGTGCACGTGGCGGTATCAGATGTCTGTCGCTACTGCCAATCAGGTCGCCACGTCCCATGCGTAGTAAGCCTTCTTTCACAATTTCCCAATTCTCTGGCGCTTGGTAGCGTAAGAGTGCTTTATGGAATTTACGTACTTTACCTGAGCGAGCGGTTTCCACAATTTCCGAGTTTTCGTCCACTTTTTTCAGTGGATTTTTACGGGTGTGATACATCGTCGTCGCAAGCGCCATCGGCGTTGGCATAAAGGTCTGAACCTGATCGAGCTTAAAGTCGTTTTTCTTCAGCCACAACGCGAGGTTGACCATATCTTCATCGGTGGTGCCAGGATGTGCCGCGATGAAATAGGGGATCAGATATTGTTCTTTGCCTGCTTCTTTTGAATATTTTTGGAACATCGCCTTAAATTCGTCATAAGCACCAATCCCGGGCTTCATCATTTTGGATAAAGTATTCGCTTCGGTATGCTCTGGCGCGATTTTTAGCAAGCCGCCGACATGGTGCGTGACCAATTCTTTGACGTACTCTGGCGAACGCACTGCCAAGTCGTAGCGCAGACCCGAACTGATCAACACTTTCTTGATGCCAGGGACAGCTCGCGCTTTGCGATAAAGTGAAATCAGTTTGCTGTGATCGGTTCCCAGATTGCTGCAAATGCCCGGGTACACGCAAGATAAACGACGACAGGATTCTTCTATCGTTTTATCTTTGCAGGCTAAGCGATACATATTGGCAGTTGGTCCACCCATGTCAGAAATCGTTCCGGTGAAGCCCTTAGTCTTATCGCGGATTTCTTCAATTTCACGCAAGATAGAGGGCTCGGAGCGACTTTGTATAATCCGGCCTTCATGCTCTGTAATCGAACAGAAAGTACAGCCACCAAAACAACCGCGCATGATGTTGATGGAGAAACGGATCATCTCCCATGCAGGAATGCGCGCCTTGCCATAACTAGGATGAGGGGCACGTGCATAGGCACGGTCAAATACGCCATCCATCTCATCCATTGCCAGTGGCAGCGGTGGCGGATTAAGCCAGACATCACGTTCGCCATGTCCCTGGATTAAGGATTTTGCATTGCCCGGATTGGCTTCCAGATGGAAGACGCGGGAGGCATGTGCATACATCACAGGATCTTCTGACACTGATTCATACGATGGCAAACGGATTGCGGTTTTGTGCAATTTTTCCCTCAGCATCGCTTGTCGTTCTTCACGACTCATGATGCGTATCGCTTGCTGTTGAACGACGTCCTTGGGTACGGCTTGTTCTGCAGTTTTATCTGCAATTTTGGTTTCGCATGAAGAGGCGTTTTCAGGCGCCATGTAATACGGGTCAGGATGCGGCTCGACTTTGCCGGGTGTATCGATACGGGTGGAATTGATTTCAGTCCAGTCATCTGATGGCAACCAGCCGCGCGGCACCATAAATGCAGTACCACGTAAATCACGAATTTCTTTAATCGATTCACCCGCAGCAAGACGATGGGTTAAATCTACTAGCGCGCGCTCGGCATTGCCAAACAACAGAATGTCCGCTTTAGAGTCAGGCAAAACAGACCGTTTTACTTTATCGGACCAATAATCGTAATGGGCAATCCGGCGCAAACTCGCCTCAATACTGCCAATCACGACATTCACACCGGGAAAAGCTTCACGCACGCGCTGTGAATACACAACCACTGCGCGGTCTGGCCGTTTGGTGGAATCGCCATCTGGTGTGTAGGCATCTTCAGAACGAATTTTGCGATCTGCCGTATAGCGATTCACCATCGAATCCATGTTGCCCGCAGTAATCCCAAAATATAAATTAGGCTTGCCTAGTACACGGAAATCATCGGCAGAATGCCAATCCGGCTGGCTGATAATCCCAACGCGAAATCCCTGCTGTTCCAACAAGCGACCCACTAATGCCATGCCAAAACTTGGGTGATCAATGTATGCGTCACCGGTCACCAAAATAACGTCACAACTATCCCAACCCAGCGTATCCATTTCGGCACGTGACATCGGTAAAAAAGGAGCAGCCTTGGCTCCGCCAACATCAGGGCGGAAGCGAGGGAAGGAGAAGAGGTTTTTTGGCGCGGTTTTCATGCGTGCGATTGTACCTGAAAACCTAAGAGTACGTTGCGCTGAATATCTTTAAGTTGATGATTTTGTTACGTTTTTTCTATATGTGATTTTGATCGGGCTGTAATTGCCGGATTTCTTTTTCAAGCTGACGAATGCGTTGATCACGTCGTTCAATTTCCGCATCCACATACGCTGCTTCGTAGCGGACAGGAATATGTTGATGGCAATTTGCATCCCATGCAGTTACCTTAAACATCATCACCCTCTCGGCTCGTGCCTTATAGTCATCCGGCATCAATGTCGACAAAAGCGCTGGATCTTCTTCGATCACTGTCGCTTCTCCCCATATTTTTACCCTTTGCTGTTGTGCGTAATCGATCAAAAACAACTGAGCTTTGGCGTTTTCGCTTAGATTGCCTTGGCTAATAAACTGCCTGTTTCCCGCAAAGTCAGCAAACGCAATCGTGTGCTCATCCAGCACCCGTAAAAAACCCGCAGGGCCACCGCGATGTTGAATATATGGTTGACCTTCTGCATTTGCGGTTGCCAAAAAAATACTAACTTGCGCCTCAATAAAAAATTTCAGCTCCTTGGTAATTATCGACTGCCAACCTGATCCGTTTTCCATTCTGGCATATGCCGAGCGCGACCCCATGCGGCTTTGCAGTGCCTTGACCGCCGGTGTGAAAACGATATCGCTCACATGCTTAATACTATTATTCATTACGCGCTCCTTTAGAGCAGAGGCGGATTGACTAAAGACCTAATACACTCAACGAGGGGTGATCATCAGGGCGACGTCCTGATGTCCAATGAAATTTTCTCTCTTTTTCTTCAATCGCTAAGTCGTTGATGCTGGCAATGCGCAACGCCATCAGACCAAATTCATCAAATTGCCAGTTCTCGTTACCATAGCTTCTGAACCATTGATTATTTTCGTCGTGCCACTCGTAAGCAAAGCGAACGGCAATTCGGTTTTCGCTATGCGCCCAGAGTTCTTTGATCAACCGGTAGTCCAGTTCCCGCTGCCATTTACGTGTCAAGAACATCTCAATTGCATCTCGACCTTGCAAAAATTCTGATCGGTTTCGCCATTGGCTATCCGCGGTATAGGCAAGGGCGATACGCGCCGGTTCGCGCGTGTTCCAGGCGTCCTCGGCCATACGTACTTTTTGAATGGCAGTTTCTTTTGTGAAGGGCGGAAGTGGCGGACGACTCATGATGTAATTCTCCATAGGAATGATCGGTATCGATGGTTCTGCTTGCTAGCTCAATTTTAGCTTTAGTTTGAGTTTGACCAGGTAGTGATGATCAACATCATCGAGCTGCAAACACGAACTTACTACAATTTATGCGACTGAATACGTGGCCGAATTCAAGGCTGAATTCAAGGCGTGCACTACCGGAAAATCAATATCCGTTTTAGCAACCGAGTTCATGTAATTGGTCCAGGTATTGAGTGCAACGTGCAGCACGATTTCTATCATTTGAGCGTCGTCATAACCTGCAGCTTTAATGGCTTGAAAATCGGCTTCGCTGATGTGACCCCGTTCTTTTGCTACCGCTGTTGCAAATTTTAATGCCGCATCAGCTTTGGCATCGCTGGAGTTAGCATGGCGATTAGCAGTGATTTCTTCGTCATCCAATTTAGCGAGATTTTTTGCCAAGTAAGTATGGGCAGATAAGCAGTAATCGCAGCCGTTGATTTCTGCAATGGCAAGTGCGATACGCTCACGAGTCGGTGCTGGAATGTTACCTTTAGCCAACGTCCCGGACAGACCCAGATACGCCTCCAGAGCGATAGGGCTGTTCGATACCAAGCGGAATAAATTTGGTACGACACCAAGTTGTTTTTGAACTGCATGTAATAGTGCCTGAGACGCCGCCGGAGCTGCCTCAATCGTCGCTGGAGTTGGGATGAGTGACATGATGATTTCCTTTTAAATTAGTTTGTCGAGTTGACCAAGAGAACTGTAGCAAGTTTCATTAAATAAGATAATCTGGTAAATTTAGGAATAACTATCTCAATTTTTGAGATTTTTAAAAGTCGTTCGAAAAGAACATGCCTGTGGAGATGTGGATGACAGATCGATTAGATTCGATGGCGATTTTGATCGCGGTGGTTGATGCAGGCAGTTTTTCTGGTGCTGCACGTCGTCTTGCTATGCCGCTGGCAACGGTTAGTCGCAAAGTAGGTGAGCTGGAGGCGCATTTAAAAATACGTCTGCTATTGCGTTCTACTCGGCAATTGGCATTGACTGAGGCAGGGCAGTCGTATGTTGCCGCTTGCCGGCGTATTCTGGAAGAGGTAGCCCAGGCAGAACGCATTGCCGCGGGCGAATATACGATGCCCAAAGGCGAGCTGGTGATTACCGCACCCGTTGTTTTTGGACGTTTGCATGTGTTACCTATGGTGGTCGAATTTTTGAAAAAATATCCGGATATTGACGTGCGTCTGACGCTGTCAGATCGCAATGTCCACTTATTGGAAGACCACATCGATGTGGCGTTGCGCATCGGTGCATTGCCTGACAGCGATTTGATCGCTATTCCCGTTGGTGCAGTGAGGACGGTGGTTTGCGCTAGTCCAGAGTACTTTGTGCAGCGAGGCAAGCCGACGACGCCAGAGCAACTGGCTCAGCACGATTGTGTTTCGTATGATGTGTTGACATCCCCGCATAGCTGGCGATTTTTGCAGGGGAAGTCCGAGATTACCGTGCCAATCCATTCGCGCCTGATCGTCAATACGGCAGAAGCGGCAATTGATGCCGCGGTTGCGGGTGTTGGAGTAACGCGAGTCTTGTCTTACCAGATCGCAGCGGCCAAACGCCAGGCTTTGTTGGAAATTGTGCTTAAATCGTTTGAGTCGCCCGACAGACCGGTTAATCTCGTACATGCGGGCCAAGGCATACTGCCTTTAAAGCTGAGAGCCTTCCTTGATTTTGGATCAGCGTATTTAAAAAACCGGTTATCTGATGCAATATAAAATCGGTGCGTCAGGCATTTTTAATTGAATATTGAATATACTCCCCTTTATTTTTATAAAATATGCTTCATTGTCCAATGATTGATTGGACGACTTTATTTTACTGGATAGGAGTATATTCAATACCAGGTTATAAAGTATCTTAAATTTACTGGAAGTAATATGACGCTTTTTGCCGTATATTTTTTAGATAAACAAGGCAGTCTGGCTGTGCGCCAGCAGTATCTCCGGGCGCATATTGCTTGGCTGGATCAGCACAAAGAGCGTATCTTGGTTGGCGGTTCATTGCGTCATCAGCCCGGCGATGCGGCGCTGGGCGGCTTGTGGATTGTCGAAGCGGAAAGCAAAGCCGAGATTGAGGAGCTGATATTGACTGATCCTTTTTGGATCAATGGTCTTCGCGCCAGTGTTGAGATTCTGTACTGGTCAAAAGCTTTCCCTGAGCGACAGAGCTTGATTTAGCGTAGTTGATTTAGCTTTGGTTTAGCTTCACCTTCACCTTACTCGACATGCTCCACCAGCAATTGCACCCGCGTCACGCCGTTATAGGTATTGGCATCCAGCCTGAAGGCAACATTCACACGCTCTGGCAGATGATCAGTGTGACCAAACCAGATGGCATCGTAGCGTTTGCCATTTTTTTCCAGTTCCATTTTCAGGTGGCGTTCTTTCAGAATCCGTTGTGAAATCAGCTTGAAGCCATCACAAAATATCGGTGGCGCAAAGCCTTGGCCCCAGACCTGTCCATCCATCAGGCTAATAAAGTCCGTGCTGAAATACGCATCCTCTAAAGGACCATCGGTTTCGATAATCCGCTCTAACTGATCGGCTTGCAGCCAGCTCTGCGCTACGGCTTCAAAGGCTGCTTGAAAGGCAGGAAAGTTTTCTGCCTTCAATGTCAACCCCGCTGCCATCGCATGTCCGCCGAATTTTAAAATCAGGTCTGGTGCATGTTTAGACACCAGATCCAGCGCATCGCGCATATGGAAGCCGGGGATGGAGCGGCCAGACCCTTTGATCAAACCCTCATCGCCGGGCGCGAAAGTAATCGTTGGGCGATAGAATTTATCTTTGAGGCGAGAGGCGACAATCCCGATCACGCCTTGGTGCCAGCTCTCGTCAAATACGGTGATGGTATTGCTGGCGGCGGGTTGAAAATCATCCAGATGCAGCAAGGCCACATCCTGCATCTCACGCTCGATATCTTTGCGATCGGCATTGATGGAATTGAGTTCTTGCGCAATTTGCCAGGCGCGACCTTCGTCATCGGTCGTTAAACACTCTATGCCCAGCGACATGTCGGACAAGCGACCCGCTGCGTTGATTCTGGGACCCAAGGCAAAACCCAGATCGAACGGACTGGCCTGATGCGGTTCTCGTCCTGCAACGCGGAACAGGGCGGCTATGCCCGCATGCATGCGACCTGCACGCATGCGTTTGATTCCTTGCGCGACCAGAATACGGTTATTCGCATCTAGCTTGACGACGTCGGCGACTGTGCCTAAGGCGACCAGATCCAGTAAGGTATCAAGCTTGGGTTGCTGCTGCTGATCAAACACGCCACGCTGGCGTAACTCTGCACGCAAGGCCAGCAAGGTATAAAACATCACGCCAACACCAGCCAGATTTTTGCTCGGGAAGCCGCAGCCCGGCTGGTTGGGATTCACAATCACCGCAGCGTCTGGCAGGGTATCTGCTGGAAGATGATGATCGGTCACGACCACCGCCATACCCAGGGCGTTGGCAGCAGCGACACCGTCGATACTGGCAATGCCGTTATCGACGGTGACAATAATATCTGGCGATTTTTCTTGCTGCGTTAATGCGACGATTTCCGGCGTTAATCCATAACCGTGGATTTGCCTATCCGGCACGATGTAATCGACCGTTGCACCCATCATGCGCAGGCCGCGCAAGCCCACTGCACAGGCCGTTGCCCCGTCACAATCGTAGTCGGCGACGATACACATTTTTTTGCCAGCGGCGATTGCGTCGGCTAAATACACCGCCGCTTGCTGAACATGCAGCAATTGAGTCGGTGCGATCAATTGCGGTAATTCGCTACGTAATTCGGCGACGTCTTTCACGCCACGCGCGGCATATAAGCGCGCCAATACCGGATGGATGCCGCTTTGGCGCAGCATTTCTGAATCAAGGAAAGAATAAGGGCGGGTGCTGATACGTGTCATGTTAGTTGGATGTTTCTTGCGCTGGTAGCGAGAATAAAGGATGCAATGTCGGTTTGCGCCAGAATTGACGGAGCGACCAGGGCGTTAAACTAAATTGCACCAGCGTGTTGGCATCGGTGACGATCAGATTGAGTTGGTTAATTTGTTGGTCGCGTAAAGCTGCCAGTGCAGGTGCAAAGCAGTGCTCCTCCAGCAACTGCATGCGCTCCAGCCAGCTTGCCCAGTCGTTATTCAGTGCAGGCTCTAGCAGCGCATCGATTAAAACGGGGCGTTTTGACGCCAGATCGATTTGTTGAAATTCAGTCACTTTTTGGATATCCGGCATGTCCATTAATTGCGTGCTACCGCCGGACAGCCAAACTGAGTTGACTGGCTTTAAACCTTGCATCTCTCGTTCTTGGTTGATGGTGTGACTAAACCATTGCATCTGGATTTCATTTTGAAGCTTGCGCCATGGGCGTGCTTGCTCACCTTTGGGCATCCAGATATCGATATTGTGGCCGCAAGCCGCATCTGGCGTGGCTGTTTGCAGGCCTTGCCAATCATCGGCGCGTAAAAACCAGTGAAGTGCGTCGCCATACACTAAAGTTTTGCCCAGTTCGTCACAAATGATTTTTGCCTCGGCAAACAGGGCGCGCGACTCAGGCTCCGTCAATGTCAAGCGGCGTTGGTCTGTAAGTACCAGATGGTCGCGTGCAATATGGATATGAACAGGTTGCAGCGTGAACCAAACTGCGGTCGTACCGGTCACATCAGTCGCCATCGGCTGAACGCCAAGCGCTTGCATTTTGTTGTGCGTATTAGCGGGACTGCTCTTGATGGCTGATTCTAAACCTACAGAGTTTGAAAAAGGAGGTCCAATGACTCTGCCGCCCCCAGGGCTAAAATGCCCTGCAAGCAAGGATTCATGCGGTAATTGTCTTGCAAAGTCTTCAAAGTGATGGGGAGTGTCGGGTTTAGCTTTGCCAATTAAGCAGCTCAATGCTGGTACACGTAGCTCGCGTAGCAGGTCTTTGGCAAGCGGGGCGGGAGGGATGGCAAACGGCAGTATCATTTCTAAATAGCTCATAACGACATTGTATGGCAAGATGCTCGCTGACTAAAAATATTACTTTTAAGACTATGCAAAATCGCCGTCAAAACTCCTTAGCGCGACAATTTTGTGTAAGCCCTAATTAAATTATCTATTCTGGATCAAGTTCTATAGTGAAAAATTACCCTTTTGAATGGCTGGTCGGCCTGCGTTATACCCGCGCTGGACGACGTAGTGGCCGTAACAGTTTTATCTCGTTTATTTCAATGATTTCTATGGCCGGCATTGCCTTAGGTGTCGCAGCATTAATTGTTGTGTTATCTGTGATGAATGGCTTCCAAAAAGAAGTGCGCGACCGTATGTTGTCGGTGTTGGCGCATATTGAAGTGTTTGATGCCACTGGTACTTTGCCAGATTGGAAGACTACTGCACTGCAAGCGCAAAAAAATCCCTCGGTCACAGGGACTGCGCCTTATGTCGATGCACAAGCCATGATTATTGGCGGCGATGTAATGCGCGGCGTGGTGTTACGTGGCGTATTGCCAGAAGAAGAGCCAAAGGTATCTGACGTTACAAGCAAAATGAAGTACGGCAAATTTACTGATTTGAAACCGGGCGGTTTTGGCATTGTGCTAGGGATTGAACTGGCTCGCAGCTTGCATGTGCAAGTCGGTGAAAAAGTCACGTTAGCCGGAGCGCCGGAAGGCCAGATTACGCCAGCCGGCATGGTGCCGCGTCTTAAAGCCTTTACCGTGGTCGGTATTTTTGAAGCAGGACATTTTGAATACGACTCTGGCATGGCATTTATTCAGATGGAGGATGCTGAGAAGTTTTTCCGGCTATCGGCACCGTCGGGTTTACGCCTGCGTATTGTCGATATGTTGAAAGCGCCGCAAGTCGCAGTGGAGTTATCAAAAACATTGTCTGGTGATTTGTATATACGCGACTGGTCGCAACAAAATCGTAATTATTTTGCTGCGGTAAAAACAGAAAAAACTATGATGTTTATTATTTTGACGCTGATCATCGCAGTAGCAGCCTTCAATCTAGTATCAACCTTGGTGATGACGGTGACAGACAAGCAAGCGGATATCGCGATTCTGCGCACCTTGGGTGCGTCCCCTTGGTCGATCATGAAAATTTTTATGATCCAAGGTGCTCTGGTTGGCTTACTGGGCACCGCGATCGGTGTCGGCTCTGGCATAGTAGTCGCATTAAATATCGATATTATTGTGCCGTTTATTGAGCATGTTTTAGGTGTACAGTTTTTGTCCAAAGAAGTGTATGTGATCAGCACTTTGCCTTCTGATTTGCAATGGAAAGATGTTTGGACCATTGGCAGTGTTGCAGTCGTATTAGCTTTTGTTGCAACGATTTACCCAAGCTGGCGTGGTGCCCGCGTTAAACCAGCGGAGGCATTGCGCTATGAATAATCATATTACTGACCAATTAGTTCTATCTTGCAGCGGCTTAGGGAAGACTTTTACTCAAGGTACTTACTCAGTCAAAGTACTTGGTAATATTGATTTTAAAGTGAATAAGGGAGAGCGGGTTGCCATCATTGGTGCATCTGGTTCTGGTAAATCAACCTTGTTGCATTTGTTGGGTGGCTTAGATGCACCGACGACGGGTAGCGTTACTTTACAAGGTAAAGATTTCGCAACCTTAAACGAAACCACCAGAGGCGATTTACGTAACGCTGCTTTAGGTTTTGTGTATCAGTTCCATCATTTATTACCTGAGTTTTCTGCCTTAGATAATGTGGCAATGCCTTTGCTGATACGTCGGGTTAATCGCAATGAGGCTCAGGCAACTGCGCGGGCAATTTTAGCGCGAGTTGGTTTGGATCATCGTGTCAGCCACGTACCCGGTGAATTGTCTGGCGGTGAGCGGCAACGCGTTGCTTTGGCGCGGGCTTTAGTGACACAGCCAGCCTGCGTATTAGCGGATGAACCCACTGGCAATTTAGATAGGGCGACTGCGCAACAAATATTTGAATTAATGCTGGAGCTATCGCGCACTTTAGGTACGGCGTTTGTAATCGTAACGCATGATGCTGAGTTGGCGAAACGCTGCGATCGAGTATTGCGTTTATCAGAAAACGGATTGCTGCCCGCTTGATGGGATTGATGTGACCAATGTGATGAATTTGACTGCGCAGCTTTTACTTTATTTACAAAAAACTGAGCATAGTTTTGGCCATGTCTTGGTTGGACGTAAATTAGCTGGGCGTAAATTAAGTGACCTCAAATTGCTTGAGCGTACATCTCATTCCTCGCCTTTGTTGCTAGGCGCAGTCTTGTCTGCCTCTTTATTGACTGCACCAGCTTTTGCTACCACCGAATTAGCTTTGCAGTTAGCAACATCATTGACCAGCGATAGTAATCCTTTACGTTTTTACGATGGTGATGCAGCCGCGGTGCAAAATGGCAACACCAGTACTTCAGATAAAGTCAAAGCACTGGATGTACGAGCCGGGGCGATTATTCCCATCCTGTCAGACAGGACACGTTTGATTTTGACCGGCAGTTTGGGTACGCGACAATATCAAACTTATCAAGACCTGGATCATCAGGAAAAAGCGGGTGACGCTAGCTTTGAATACGCGATTGGTAATATTCTTACGGGGCGCGTTACCGCTGGAAAAGAAGACCGCTTATTTCAATATATTAATGGCTCGTTGACGGCAAAAGACATTTCTCATTTTTCTCAAACCGGTGCTGAACTTACACTAAAAATTACGGATGAATTGTCCGTTCCTGTGAAGTTGGATCGCTCTAACTTGCATTACGATCTGGACGTCAATCAGCTATATAATTTTCACCAAAATGGACAGCAGGCTGGTCTAAAGTATTACTCGCCAACCGGATCAAACTTAGAGCTTGGAGTCCGGTTTTCTGATACCGATTATCCCAATCGTAATCCACAGCAAATTGCTGATCTCGATCAGCGTTATCGAGAAACCGAAACCTATATTGAGGCCGAGTGGAAGTACAGCGTTAAGACGGTCGTCAGCACGCATTTAGGCCTGATACGGCGACGTTACGATAGTCTTAGTGATTTAAATACCAATTTGGTATCAACTCTGGTGCGTGGGACGTATTTCTATTCACCCAAATTACGTTTAGACGCACAAATTTTTGATCGTCCGTTTGCCATCGTTGATCCTTCTATTTTATATGTCGTCACAAAAGGCTTACGCCTGGATGCGCAATGGAATATGTCGGATAAAACGCAATTTCATTTGATGGGATTAGCGCAAAATAGTGATCAAAAATTAGTCCCAAGATTGGCCGAAATTCAAGACTCAGTTTCTCGTAAAGAAAAGCTGACTCGCGCTGGCTTCGGTATCAATTATCAATTGCAGCGTGGTGTTCGATTAATGTTAGATAGTTTTTATGAAAAAGTGGAGAGAGACGCCAATTTATCCGGACTAAAACAGGGCGTGATTATTATAGGTCTTGAATATAGCTATGAAAATTTACCTGGTAGCACCGCTAAAATGGGATTGTCGCGGTATCAGCATTCACTGAATAATACCGATGCATTACGATAATAAATATTTTGGACAAATTTTCGCAAGTCCAAATCTTGATGAATATTGTTTGATGAGAACTGTCATCGTTGAAATCAAATAAACTGCATAAATAACTCTGGGTAAGATCATCAATGAAGCTTTTCGATAAAATCAGTCGTCGTTTATCTAACTATATTAGTTGTGCCTGGATGCCATTAAAGCAGGGGCAGGGTATAGTCAGTTTCTCTTTTGATGACGTACCTGCCAGCGCTTGTACTATCGGCAAAGCATTGCTGGAAGAGTTTGACGCTCGCGGTAGTTTTTATGTCTGTGGTGGTCTTACTGATGGTCAGGAGCAAGGACGTACCTGCCATAGCGTCGCAGAATTACAAGCGCTAGATGCTGATGGTCATGAGATTGCTTGCCACACTTTTTCGCATACTAATTGCACTCTTTATGGTGCTACAGAGTTAAATCAGGATTGGGAGAAAAATCAGGATTTCTTTAAAGAAAACGATATCAATAATAGTGGCTTTGCGTTCCCATTTGGCGCTTATGATTTAGCTAGTAAACGTTTAGCGTCTCGTCGTTTTGCTTATAACAGGATTACCGGTGGCGGCACCCAGATTGGACGCGCTGATTTAGCTGCCTTGCGAGCACAAGCACTTTACGAACAAAAAACTAGTCTTGAATTAATTAAAGAGCTAATACAGCAAACGGCTCAACATGGTGGATGGCTGATTTTTTACTCGCATGAAGTAGATGATGAGCCCGGCCCTTGGGGTACATCACCAGCACAATTGCGTTACGCCTTAACCGAAGCAAAAAATGCTGGATGCAAAATATTGCCAGTTCGTGATGCGATTCTCTTTTTTCAGCAATAAATTAATTAAAACACACAAATGTTGAGTTTGTTTTGCATGTCTAAATTATAATTGTGTTAAATCTGTTTTGATCGTCATAGATATTTTTGATATCTCGTTTTAATTCTCGTTCTTTGCTTTCCGTCTCGGTCACTCTGAGCGTATTCATCTTTACTTCTCCAGTTACATTTAATCGGACTATTCGCCCATGAGCCAACAAAGCCAGTTTGCCCTGCTCACGCAGCGTCGTTTTGCCCCATTCTTCTGGACGCAATTCCTGGGTGCATTCAATGACAACGTGTTTAAAACCGCCTTGCTGACGATATTGACTTATGACGCTTTGTCTTGGACTAAGCTCGATATCGGCTTGTTGAATAATTTGATCCCGGGGCTGTTTATTTTGCCGTTTGTCTTGTTTTCAGCAACATCTGGCCAGTTAGCAGATAAATTTGAAAAAGCGGGATTAGCCCGCAAAGTCAAATTGCTAGAAATTGTAATCATGTGTATTGCAGCAACGGGCTGGATGACGCATACCTTGTGGTTATTAATAGCTGCTGTTGCCGGTATGGGGATTCACTCAACCCTTTTCGGTCCGGTGAAATATGCGTACTTGCCACAGCACCTTAAATCCGAGGAACTGGTCGGTGGTAATGGTGTGATTGAGATGGGTACGTTTGTCGGTATTTTATTGGGCGAAGTTCTGGGTGCGATGCTGGTCGTACATAAACCTTGGGGAATACAACTAGTTGCTGGCGGTACCATCGTGATCGCCATCATTGGCTGGCTGACTAGTCTGCGGATTCCTAATTCCCCAGCGCCGGAGCCTGAGTTAAAAATCAATTGGAATGCTGCAACAGAGACTGTCCGTAATATCCGGTTTACCAAGCAGAATCGCCCCGTATTTTTATCGTTGCTGGGTAATTCTTGGTTTTGGTTTTATGGCGCCATAATTTTGGCGCAGTTCCCTTTGTATGCCAAAGATTATTTGCATGGCGATCATAGCGTATTCGTTTTACTACTAACTATTTTCTCATTTGGAATTGGTGCCGGCTCGCTTTTATGTGAACGTTTGTCTGGTCATAAAGTGGAGATTGGCTTGGTGCCGTTTGGTGCAATTGGCTTATCTGTATTTGGCTTTGATTTGTATTTGTCTAGCGTCGCTTATACACACGCCTTGACTGCAATTAATGCAGGTGCTGTGGCACCGGCAATTGACGCAATGGGATTTTTTCATCAAGTTGGAAGCTTGCGTATCGTATTTGATATCGTGATGATCGGCTTGTTCGGTGGTCTATACATCGTGCCGTTATTCGCGCTGATACAAACCCGATGCGATCCAAAACATTTATCCCGTACCATCGCAGGTATGAATATCATGAATGCTTTGTTCATGGTGGTGGCTGCATTGAGTGCGACTTTAATGCTGAGCCGGGGATTTACTATCCCACAAATTTTTATGGCAACAGCGATTTTGAATGCGGTTGTGGCCTTGTATATTTTTAGTTTGGTACCTGAATTTTTAATGCGGTTTATCGCATGGTTACTGATCCACACTATTCATCGCGTTAAGGGAGTAAATACTAATCGTATTCCGGTTGAGGGCGCAGCAGTTTTAGTTTGTAATCATGTTAGTTATATGGATGCCATCGTGATTATGGCCTCCAGCCCGCGACCGATTCGTTTTGTAATGGATCACCGGATTTTCAAGATTCCATTTTTGTCCTGGGTTTTTAAAACGGCAAAAGCCATTCCGATTGCACCTGCTAAAGAAGATCAATTGCTCATGGAGAAAGCTTATATTGATATCGCTAAAGCCTTACATGAAGGTGAACTGGTTTGTATTTTCCCAGAAGGTAAATTGACGACTACTGGTGATATGAATGAGTTTAAGGGCGGTATTATGAAAATACTAGAACGCTCTCCAGTACCTGTATTCCCAATGGCGCTGCGTGGTCTCTGGGGTAGCTTTTTGTCGAGAGATAAAGGCAACCCGTTTGAGCGTTCTTTCAGCCGTGGTCCTTTCTCACATCTAGAACTTGCAGTGGGCGAGGCTTTGCAAGCATCAGAAGTAACACCACAATTATTGCAAGATAAAGTGCAATCTTTACGCGGTGAATGGAGATAAAAATGACTGTTCTGCATCGCGTGATAATGTTATGTGTATTTTTTCTTGGTTCTATCCTCAACATTATCGAAGCGAATGGTGCCAGCATTACTCGATTTTCACCTCAAGGTGAAGTGGCTCAGGTTCGACAGATCAGAGCCACATTTTCTGAAGCAGTGATTGCCTTTGGAGACCCCAAAGCGGCTGCTCCTTTGGATATTAAATGTATCCAAGCAGGCTCAGGTCGATGGGCAGATGATAAAAACTGGGTCTACGATTTTACCGCTGACTTGCCGCCGGGTACGCTATGCAGCGCTCAGTTAAAAGCTAATTTTAAGACAGTTACCGGCGCGGCGATCACAGGTAAAAGCACTTTCCAATTCTCCACTGGCGGTCCGGCAATCGTCAGTGTTCGCCCTTATCAAGGCGAGTCTATTGATGAGGAGCAGGCATTTATTCTGTTTCAGAATGGTGTAGCCACCAGCGCCAGTATTTTGCAGCACACTTATTGCGAAATTGAAGGTGTGCATGAGCGGGTTCCGGTACGGTTTATTGAAGGTGCTGCCCGTACTGAATTACTAAAACAATACAGCTCAACCGACGAGAATACCGCTAGCCGTATCAGTATTGTGCAATGTCAGCAGCGTTTTCCTAATGCGGCGGCTGTGCGTCTGGTCTGGGATAAGGGAATTGTGACGCCATCAGGTGTGCTAAATAGTCAGGTGCAATCGTATAAATTTAAAGCACGTCAGGCATTTACTGCTAGCTTTACCTGCGAGCGCGAGAACGCCAAAGCTGCATGCACGCCGATACAGGCAGTAGCATTAAATTTTAATACGCCAATTAGTCGGAAACTCGCAGAACAGATCGTTTTAAAAACTGCAAAAGGTAGTAGTAAGCCGACGTTTAAACGTGATGAAAAAGAAGAAACCGTACAACGGGTTGAGTTCGCCCCACCGTTCGCCGAAAAGACAGAATACACACTGGAGTTGCCGGGTAAATTACAAGACGATAGTGGTCGTAGTTTAGGCAACGCTGCACAATTTCCTCTGAAGTTTTCTACCGCTGATTATCCACCGCTGGCAAAATTTCCTGCTGCTCCGTTTGGTATTGTTGAACTGAACGCGGATGCAACCTTACCAGTCACCTTGCGTAACGTAGAAAAAAATCTGATTGCCCGCAGTGCCGACGGTAAGCAGTCACCGGGCACGCTTGCGAACTTAAAAGTCGATGATGATGCAGGTATCATCAATTGGATACAACGACTTAACCGTTATCATGAAAGCAGTATTCAGGTTGCAAACAAGTCTGTAGAAACTCGCAGTATTGGTTTGCTAGTTAAAGAAGCCGGCGTGCGAAAACTCGATTTGCCTAGCTCGCCAGAAGACAAAGATACAGCAGCCATTGCATCCAGGCCATTTGAGGTGATTGGTATTCCACTCAAAGATCCGGGTTTTTATGTGCTGGAACTGGAATCTCAAAAACTGGGTAGTGCCTTGTTGGGCAAGCCTGCTCCGATGTTTGTGCGTACCAGTGCGTTGGTCACCAATATGGCAGTACACATTAAATTAGGTCGTGAAAACGGCGCAGTCTGGGTAACGAGTTTAGACTCGGCTAAGCCTGTAGGCAATGCAGATATCCGTGTATCTGACTGCACAGGTAAAGAAGTTTGGCGCGGCGTTAGTAACGCAAACGGTATCGCAATGATACCGACAGCACTGGATAATCCTTGTCGCTACAGCGAAGACAACACGGACGTCAGCAAGGGCAAAATTAATGGATTCTTTGTCAGTGCTCGTAAGACCGATGAAAAAGGGCGCAAGGATATGGCGTTCGCTTTATCGTCCTGGAATAGCGGTATTGAATCGTATCGCTTCAATTTGCCAACGGATACGAGTAAAGTCGCGACGGTCAGAGCACACACTATTCTAGACCGTAGCTTATTCCGAGCGGGTGAAACTGCTTCAATGAAGCATGTGATCCGTATTGAAAATATGCATGGATTCGGTTTTCAGAAAGCAAGTTTATTACCTACCCGCGTTCGTATTATCCACCAAGGAAGCAATCAGGAATTCCAGTTTCCGCTGGTATGGCGCGGACAGAATACGGCTGAAACAACTTTTACGATTCCAAAACAAGCTAAATTAGGAACCTACAATATTGTGCTGGATCAGGGAACATCAAAGACAAGTGAGGCGGGCAATGACACCACTAATAACGATGCTGATAACGAATCCGATGGTGAAGACCGCTACGGTCGAAATACCTACAACAGCGGTAGCTTTAGGGTAGAAGAATTCCGTCTGCCTTTACTACAGGGGCGTATTACTCCACCCAAAGCCGCGCAAATTGCACCGAAAGAATTAGCTCTTGATGTGCAGCTAAATTATCTTAATGGCGGCGGTGCTTCTGGTTTGCCGGTAGAGATCAGTAGTTTGCTGCGAAATAAAAATTTAAGTTTCCCCGCCTATGATGGCTATGCGTTTAATGCTGGCTACGAAGCCGATGATGAACAAAAAATCGTTGCCAATAAATTACCGGTAAGTCTGGATAAAAACGGCAGCGGTAAAACGATTATCAAAAATTTACCCGCGATTAGTAAGCCGCAAGAATTATTGTCTGAGATGACCTACGCCGATCCTAATGGCGAGATACAGACTATATCTGCTGTGACGACTCTATGGCCTTCTGCCGTGATTGTCGGTATTAAAGCCGGTGGTTGGGTCTCAGTTAAAAAGAAAGTCACATTAAGTACTGTAACGCTGGACACCAATGGCAAACCGCAAGCGGGCGTCGCTGTGGCACTAACAGGGTTATCGAAACAAAGTAATTCACATCGCAAGCGTATGGTCGGCGGATTTTATGCCTATGAAAATGCAGAGACAACCAAGGACTTAGGCGAGCTATGCGCTGGCAAATCTGATGCGCGTGGTTTATTCCTCTGCGATGTAGAAATTAAAGAATCCGGCAATGTAGAAATCACTGCCAACGCAAAAGACGACAACGGCAAGAGCGCGTTAGCGAAAACTTCTGTCTGGGTCGCTAATCAAAATGAAATTTGGTTCGATGGCGAAAATCAAGATCGTATGGACGTCTTGCCTGAGAAAAAACAGTATCAGCCCGGTGATATCGCTAAGTTCCAGATCCGTATGCCATTCCGTTATGCAACCGCATTGGTTGCGGTTGAGCGTGAAGGTGTAATCGATACAATGGTGGTGCAATTGAACGGACGCGATCCAAGTATTACGGTCCCGATCAAGGCTGGCTATGGGCCTAATATTTTCGTATCTGTGTTGGCTGTTCGTGGACGGATGCGTGAAGTTCCTTGGTATTCCTTCTTTACCTGGGGTTGGAAAGAGCCACTGAACTGGTGGAGCGAATTCCGCGAGTATCAAAATCCCGGCGCGACTGTCGATCTGGCAAAGCCAGCCTACAAGTATGGAATTGCCGAAATTTCTGTTGGCACTGCCGCACATCAACTGGCAGTCACCGTAACTAGTGATAAATCGGTATATCCAATTCGCACTACCTCCAAAATCACAGTGCAGGTAATGCGGCCAGATGGCAAACCTGCCGCCGGTGCTGAAGTCGCATTGGCCGCCGTTGATGAGGCGTTGTTAGAGCTGCAGCCAAATACTTCTTGGGATATTTTGGGAGCCTTGTTACAACGACGAGGATATGGTGTCGAGACCGCGACTGCACAAATGCAAGTGATAGGTAAACGTCATTACGGTCGTAAAGCCGTTGCAGCGGGCGGTGGCGGTGGAAAATCATCGACGCGTGAATTATTCGATACATTACTACTCTGGAAGCCCTCTATCATCCTAGATGCAAACGGTCGGGTGCAAATTGACGTGCCGTTAAACGATGCACTAACCAGCTTTAAGATCGTCGCGATTGCGCAAAGTGGCGCTGATCTTTTTGGTACCGGTTCCGTCAGTATCCGGTCCAGTCAGGATTTGCAATTGATTTCTGGCTTGCCGCCATTGGTGAGGGAGGGCGATCAATTTGTCGCCATGCTAACGGTACGTAATACAACGACTCGGTTGATGAAAGTCGAAGTGATGGCGAATGTCGCAGGCTTGTCGTCCGAGCTGAGCAAGCAAAATATCGTAATACCAGCAGGTGAATCGAGAGAGGTAAATTGGAATGTGGTGGTGCCAGCTTCGCCCAATAATTTAAGTCCATCTTCCTTCTCTAATGCCGACAGGCAGCAGTTGACTTGGGATATTAAAGCGCAAGAAATCTCAGCAGCAGGAGTGCAAGGCGTGAAGGATGCACTGAAGATTAGCCAGCGTGTGATTGCCGCAGTACCTGTTACGGTGCAGCAGGCTAGTTTGTTCCAGTTAGAGGCACCTATGACGATGGCGGTTAGTCAGCCTGCCGACAGCTTGCCTGGGCGAGGTGGTCTGGCGATTTCTTTAATCCCTAGTCTGGCTGGTGGTAACGAGAGCTTACGTCGTTATTTCAGCGAATATCCTTACTCCTGTCTTGAGCAAAAGACATCACGCGCTATCGGCCTGCGTGATGCTGCTATGTGGCAAAAGATAACGGCTGATTTACCTAGCTATCTGGACGCCGATGGTTTGGCATATTATTACCCTCCGGGCGACAGCAGCCAAAGGCATGGCAGCGATAGTTTGACTGCGTATATCTTGGCTGCAACCAACGAGGCTGGATTTGCTGTACCGGATGCCAGTCGCGACAAGATGTTGCAAGGCTTGAGTGCGTTTGTCGAAGGCAAAATAACACGCGATTTCTGGTCGCCGAAAAAGGACCTGGATATCCGTAAAATCGCCGCGCTAGAGGCAATGTCTCGTTATGGTCAAGTGCAGCCTCGGATGCTGGGTTCAATTCAAATCGCGCCGAATCTATGGCCAACCTCCGCCATTATTGACTGGCTGTCAATTTTGCAGAGAACCGCTAATTTACCCAAGCGTGAGGCCTATCTTAAAGAGGCGGACCAAGTGCTGCGGTCACGGCTGAATTACCAAGGCACTCGTCTTGGTTTCTCTACTGAGGCCGATGATTATTGGTGGTGGTTAATGAGCAATGGCGACAGCAACGCAACCCGACTTATTTTAGTCATGCTGGACAATCCTGCATGGCGTGATGATATGCCGAAGTTGATGACAGGAGCCATTCAGCGCCAAACTCGAGGCCGCTGGATGACGACTACGGCCAATGTCTGGGGCTCATTAGCATTAGAAAAGTTTGCCAATAAGTTTGAAACTGAAAAAGTTTCCGGCATAACCAAAGCAAGCTTGCAGCAAGGTGCTGTGCAAAGTTTTAATTGGCCCGTGATTGGAACTAGCACTACAACAGCAACTGGTGGTGGTAATTTGCAATTGCCTTGGCCTGCCAATACTTCTACTGCGATGCCATCGCCCAAATCGCTAACTCCGGCAGATGGTTTAAAACTCAGCCACGAAGGCAAAGGTAAACCATGGGTAGTATTGCAAAGTCTGGCTGCAATTCCCCTAAAAGCGCCATTCAGCAGCGGTTATAGAATCAACAAAACCATCGTACCAGTTGAGCAAAAAGAGAAGGGTAAATACAGTCGTGGTGACGTCCTGCGTGTTAACCTAGAAATCGATGCACAGACTGATATGACTTGGGTCGTCGTCTCCGACCCCATTCCCGCAGGGGCTAGTTTGCTGGGTTCAGGTTTAGGCCGTGACTCTGCAATTGCCGCAACTACTGGAGTAGATAATAGCAATGCAGGTAATTGGAGTACAGCCTGGCTTGCCTATGAAGAGCGCAGCTTTGAAGCTTTCCGTGGTTATTATGAGTTTGTGCCTAAAGGAAAATTCTCACTGACTTATACGGTTCGCCTAAATAATGTTGGCGAATTTAAATTGCCACAAACTAGAGTTGAGGCCATGTACGCCCCAGAAATGTTTGGAGAAATTCCGAATCCTGTCATGACAGTCAAGTAATGCGATTGATGAAGTACCGTTGGATCAGATTCGTTTGCACCGCGTCCATTGTCTGTGCATTGAGTTTAGCCGCAGGCATCGCTAACGCGGTGCCCAGTTTTAAAGAAGTACAGGCTGACTTTGTCTCGTCAGAAGGGTTTTTGCTAGACAGGCACGGGGTTGTAGTTCATCAATTAAGGCTTAATCAAAAAGAGCGCAAGCTCGCCTGGGTCAAATTGGAAGATGTCTCTCCGGCGATTAGAAATGCTTTAATCGCGTCGGAAGATAAACGTTTTTACCAGCATAGCGGTGTAGATTGGAACGCCGTGGCCGCCGCTGCCTGGGGCAATTTGTGGAATAGCAAAACCCGCGGTGCCTCTACTATTACAATGCAATTAGCGGGCTTACTCGAAGAGGATTTACGCCGTAAATCCAATGCCCGCACAACTACCCAAAAACTCACTCAGGTATTGGTGGCGCAATGGCTGGAGCGCAGCTGGCGCAAAGATCAAATCCTCGAAGCGTACTTAAATCTCGTACCATTCCGTGGTGAGTTAGTTGGCGTACACGCCTTATCACGGGTTATGTTTGACAAGCATCCCAGTGGCTTGGATCAAGTTGAGGCAGCAACTGCTGTAGCCTTGCTCCGCGCACCCAATGCAACCTATACCAAAGTGGCAGAGCGTGCCTGCAATATCCTTAAAGATCAGGGTGCTCCGGCATTTTGTCAAAATCTGGCAGGACAAACTTCGCTCTACTTTGCGCGACTGACGGCTAAATCCGATTTAATTAATGTCAGCAATGGACCTCAATTAGCACCGCATCTTGCGCAGCATTTAGCAAATAAGTTATTGAACGCGAACATGCATTCTCTGCGATCTACCTTGGATGCCGGAACCCAGCAATTCGCAAAAGATGCTCTAACACGACAGTTATCTGCTTTGGTTGACCGCAATATTGAAGATGGCGCAGTTCTGGTACTAGATAATGCTAGTGGCGATGTACTCGCATGGGTTGGCTCCAGCGGTAACCTGTCCGATGCCCGCCACGTAGACGGAGTCCTTGCTTTACGTCAGGCCGGATCAACCCTGAAGCCGTTTTTATACGAACTGGCCTTAGAGAAAAAATGGTTGACTGCGGCATCCATCTTAGACGACTCCGCCATCAATTTACCCACCGCATCCGGTTTGTATATTCCGCAAAATTACGACAAACATTTTAAAGGTTTGGTTAGCGTACGCACTGCCTTGGCATCGTCGTTAAATATTCCTGCCGTGCGCACTCTGGTCACAGTCACTCCTCAACTGTTTTTTCAACGCTTACAGAGTCTGGGATTTTCTTTGCGTGAAGAGGGTGATTATTACGGCTACAGTCTGGCGTTAGGCAGTGCTGATGTGAGTCTGCAAGCCTTAACAAATGCATATCGGACACTAGCCAATCAGGGTAAATATAGCGCTATCCGCACCAGCGAAAAAGATCCCAAGTCTGTAATGCTGCCCAGATTATCGCCTGCTGCGACGTTTATCATCAGCGATATTTTGTCCGATCGCACTGCGCGAGCTGTAACCTTTGGATTAGAGAACGCCTTGTCTATACGCTCTTGGTCTGCGGTAAAAACCGGGACATCCAAAGACATGCGAGATAACTGGTGCATTGGTTATTCTGACCGCTATACCGTAGGCGTATGGGTTGGCAATGCATCCGGCGCGCCGATGTGGGATGTGTCTGGCGTAACAGGTGCTGCGCCGATCTGGCAAGAGGTCATGCAATATTTAAACCGGTCGGTTTCAAACACGAAGAGTACCGCTAAAAAAGAATTGACCAGAACTGTTCCCGATGATGTCGTTATGCACTCGATTAGCTACGACGATCAATTAGAAGCGCCAAGGAATGAATATTTCATCAAAGGGACTGAGCAAAGCCACATCGCCATCGCAAAATCAAACGAAATTAGACCGTCGATCACTTATCCCACTGCAGGGATGTTGGTTGCCCTTGATCCAGACATTCCACCAGATAGGCAACGCATACGATTTGCTACACAGGGATTACAGCAGGGTGGATGGATATTAGATGGCCGAAGTTTGAGCAACCCTGGCAAAACAAAATCGCAGTCAGGCCAACTGGCACAAATTGACTGGATGCCATGGCCGGGCAAACATCTATTGCAGCTTGTTGATAGCAAAGGTTTGGTTGTGGACGAGATCCGGTTCGAGGTGCGCGGAGCTCAGCTTGCGATAAGAAAAAATACTAAGAAGTCAAAATAGCTTGATTAGCAGATCAACTAGAGCAGAGTTTTATTTTTGATTCTGCTCGAGTATAGCCAAGAGTATGGTCTGTGATTTTTACTAGTTTAAAAAGGAATGTCATCCTCTTCTATCGGCTTAGTATAACGTTCAACGGCGTCCAATCTTGCATGCAAGTTTGCAAGTACGATTCGTTGCTTTGTAGGTGAGGCGTCATTGAAAAAATGCAGAAAGTCACGAAGCGCTTCTATAGAAAAATCCTCTTTTTTAGAGTAATACTATCTACTTCAAATAACTACTTTCAATCTTCGCAGCACTACCATTTTTTTTAATCGTTTCAATCGCTGCATTCATCTTCATAATAAAGTCCGCTTTATACGCAGGATTATTATTGACGCTATAGCCAATAAATGTTTCTTCACCAGATAACTCAAGTGCCTCTTGTAGTTTGAAATTGTTCAGATCCGGATCAGCTTGTAATTTTTTTGTCGTATAAAAAGCAGCGCCTCTATCAGTTGCGTAGCAGGCGATACGTTTTGCTGCTAGTTTTTTTATATTGGCTTCATTACCTTTGGCTTCTGACAAAGTAATTTTGCCTGCCTTAGCTGCGTCGATCAGTCTGGACGATAAAAGAAAACCAGCGTTGACGCCTATCGTTAAACCTGTAAAGTCGTCCGGGAATTTTTTTCTTGGGGCTGCCATCACATCCGGATTACAAAAGAGTACGACCGTTTCCGTGTAAAGCACGACAGAGTAAGTGGAGATATAAGTGCGTTCTTTTTTAAACCCGGGCGGGAATAAAGCGAAGGACGCGCCGCTTTCCAGATCAGCTAAACCTCGCTTCCAAGGCCTTGGTTTAAGCTCTACCTCATAAGCTGGTTTTAATAACTCAGACGCCTTATGCAACAGCTCTACATACATCCCTTTAAACTGACCGTTTTCTACATAAGAGTAGGGTGCATAATCATCGTCACCTAAGAGAATCACTTTTTCAGTTGCGTACGCGCTTGAGCCGACTGCTGATACAAAATAACTGGCAAGAAAAAAATAGAAAAATTGACGTTTCATTCGTAATCCTTCGATAAAAATTCCAAGGTCTAATATGTAGTCGTAGTCACAGGGTTTAGCATGAAGTTATTCGTATCTGAAAATACATCTGAAATCTGCGGCATGTATGCGGTACCTGATTCTCTCGATTGAATTCTTAATCGCGTATTTCAGGTCAAAATAGTATTTGTTTTGGGTGCGACTATGGGTAAAGTGAGGATGAATTTTGTATACGAGTTATGTCCCGTTTTGCTGTCCACTAAGATGGTTCCACCAAGCACGTCATTGGCGATGTTGTAGACAATATTCAGACCAAGACCACTGCCGCCTTGCCCCAGTTTTGTAGTGAAGAAGGGGTCGAAAATCCGATTAATATTTTCTTGTGAAATACCTTTGCCGTTATCCATAAAGACAAATTCAATTTGACCCAAAGGTAATTTTTTAACATAAATACTAATGATGCCGAGATGCTCGGAATCAAATCCATGCGCTAGTGAATTATTAAAGAAATTAGTAATCATTTGCCCAATGGCGCCTGGATAACTGTCCATCATGATGTCGTCTTCCAGGACGGTATTAATTTTATGCGGTGTTTTTTTAAGTAAATGATGAAGCGTTGCCAGTACCTCGTTGATGACTGATTTAAGGTTAAAGGTACGTCGTTTGTCACTTGACTGGTCAACCGCAACCTGTTTGAAGCTACTGATGAGTTCGGCTGCATTATTGAGATTTTGAATAATTAATTGGCCTGCTTCAACCGACGCGTTGGTATAGTCTTCTAAGATTGAGCGTTTCAATAATCCGGCCTGATAATTAGCAGAGAAGTTTTTACTTCTATCCAGGAACGAGGTCGATACCAGAAGCGCATTGCCAATTGGCGTATTGAGTTCATGTGCAACTCCAGCGACCAGCGATCCTAGCGCTGCGAGTTTTTCTGATCTGATTAATTCATTTTGCGATTGATTTAGCTCTACCGTACGGGCTTCCACTTTGCGTTCAAGTGAATCATTCAGATCCCGAATGATTTGCTCGTTTCTTTCTCTCTCAATCAGGTCGGCTTGTAATTGCTTATTTTTATCCGCTAATTCGGCCAGTAGCTGGTTAAGTGTGTTGCGGGTTACCTCTAGCCTATCGGCCAGGCTGCCAAGCTCATCATCGCGGTAAGGCCGGATCGGCGTCGCAAAATTGCCTAGTGCAAGCCGGTCTGCGTCTAGCCTTAGTTGATGGATTGGACGTACAAAGCGGTAATACAGCAGCACTAAAATGATGATCAGTGAAACGATTAATTGGAGGGCGATACTGCCGACATAGTTTCTTATGCGCCGCAAAAACTCGGCATCTAAATAACCGCTATCAAGACCGACTTCAACACGGCCTAAGACTTCGCCCTGATACAAAATTGGTTGGGCGCTGACGACGACGCTACCTATTTTTCGTTCCGGTAAGCTTTTACGGAAAATGGATTTGTCGCCTTCAAATATTTCTACTTTGGTGATGGCAGGGGTTGCCATAGCGGCTTCTACCTGATCTTGGATTGCAGAGGGATTTTTGTTCCAGACTGGGTCGCGCAAATTTAGCGCCAGCATATTGGTAATTCTTTGCAGATCACTTTTTTGCTGCTCTACTGCGGCATTTCTCTCTACGCCCCATATGAATATCCAGCCAGATATAAAGGCGGGTACGAGCAGTCCAGTTAATATGCCAAGCAAAATGGCGATCTGTATGCTGAGATGCGGTTTTTTCATTAGAAAATACCAGTTCCACTGGGGTTAGTGGGACGCTAAAAATTTAGCGAACAGTCGGTGATGTGAATCTCTTGCTCATGTGCAAATGATTATAAAACACATTAGAGAAAAAATACGAATAGTGATGTAAAACTAACAAAAGCTTTAGTGGAAAAAAATGGAGTAAAGCGTTTGGGGGGGCTTACTCCATACGCTTTACTCCACTGGCCATACTGATGCAGACCCGAACTTAGCCTGCAATGAATCATTGTCTGACGGTATTGCTGATGCCGATACTTACATTGCTATAAATTATCTTACTCCCGTCTAGTATATTTTACTGTCCATGTAATTTCTGGTCTATAGCCTGTTTTTTAATAAATTATGGGGGAGTATAGGTAATTTCTACTTAATGTGCTCCTCCGGCATCGATTGGTGCAGACGACTTTTTCGGTTTGGTGATCCATACCAGCGCAATTAGCGATAAGAACATAAACGACGATAAGTAGAAAATATCCGTCGCCGCCATCGTGCTTGCTTGTATTGACATGGTTCTGTCTATCACTGCCCACGCTCCCGTTTCTGGCAGACCTTGTTGCATTAACGCTTGCATGCTCTGAACAAACGCGGGATAGTTGCTGCCCGTATGTTCAGTCAATTGCGCATGGTGCAAGGTGGTGCGGCTATCCCAGATGGTGGTTGCGATGGATGCGCCCATACCGCCGCACATGATACGTACAAAGTTAGATAAGCCAGACGCCGCCGGAATTTTATCTGGCGTTAGACCCGACAAAATAATCGAGGTCAGCGGGATAAAGAACATCGACATCGCTGCACCTTGAATCAAGGTTGGAATCAGCAAGGTCATCGTATCCACATCTGTTGTAAATTGTGCCCGCATATAAAAGACCACGGCAAATAAAATAAACGCTGTAGTGGCTACTTTGCGCGCATCCAGTTTTGGTAAAAACTTACCGATCAGCGGTGACAAGATAATCGCAAAAACACCGACCGGCGCCATCACCTTGCCTGCCTCCGTCGCGGTATAGCTAAGCTGTGTTTGCAGCCATAATGGCATGATTACCAGGCTGCCAAAGAACAAACCATAGCCGACAGAAATCGCTACCACACCACCGCTAAAGTTGCGTCCTTTAAACAGCGACAGGTCAACGATAGGATGTTCTTCTCCAAGCTCCCAGATCACAAAATAGATCAGACCAACTGCGGCAATTACGGCTAACAAAATAATCTCGCCAGAGTTAAACCAGTCTAATTCTTTGCCTTTATCTAACATCACTTGCAAAGAGCCAACCCAGATCACGAGCAAGCCTAATCCGACGACGTCAATTGGCAGTTTTTTAATTTTGGATTCGCGTGTTTTATAAATCGACCAGGTTGTCCATGCCGCGAAAAGTCCCACCGGAATATTGATGTAAAAAATCCACGGCCAAGTGTAATTATCTGAAATCCAGCCCCCAAGCAAGGGGCCCATAATCGGTGCGACGAGCGTCGTCATCCCCCATAAGGCAAGCGCCATCGAACTTTTGGCGGGTGGGTAACTGCCAAGCAGCAATGATTGCGACAAAGGGATCATCGGGCCGGCGACCGCGCCTTGCAAAATACGGGCAGCAATCAGCGTCTCGATATTAGGAGCCATGCCGCATAGCCAGGACGAGATAACAAATAACAGGATGGAGGTGGTGAACAAGCGCACCTGCCCAAACCGATTCGTCAAAAAGCCAGTCAGGGGAACCGAGATCGCATTCGCCACCGCAAAAGAGGTAATGACCCAGGTACCTTGCTGCGGCGAGACCCCCATGTTGCCGGAAATCGCCGGGATTGAGACGTTTGCGATCGATGAATCCAACACGTTCATAAACGTGGCCAGTGACAACACTAAAGTGCCCAGTGCTAACTGAGCCCCTTTTAATGGTGGAAAAGGCGCGGCAGTGGCAGAAGCAGAAGGCGCACTACCTTGCGGTGCGCTCGCCCCTTCCGACCCGTCCGATGCAGAGGTAGACGTGCTCATTACAGCTTCTTGCCCATGTTGTTGAGGATGATTTGTGCGATACGATCATCGGCTTCTTTGCCACTTTGTTCAAATACCGTCGTTTTGTAATTAGCGGTATTGCGCAGCGGTGCGCTACCTGCAACCGGGCTACCGTTTTGCTGTGAGATATCCACTTTGACTTGCATGGACAAACCGATGCGCAGCGGATGCGTGGCTAATTCTTTCTCATCTAAGGCGATTCTGACCGGAACCCTCTGAACGACTTTAATCCAGTTACCGCTGGCGTTTTGCGCAGGCAATAAAGCAAATGCAGAGCCGGTACCAGCGGATAAGCCAGCAACTTTACCGTGATATTCAACATCAGACCCATACAAATCGGACTCTAAAGTCACGTCTTGTCCTATGCGCATGTGGGCTAATTGCACTTCTTTAAAATTAGCATCTACCCATAAAGAGTTTAACGGTACGATCGACAACAACGGTGCGCCAGCAGCGACGCGCTGGCCGACTTGTACCGAGCGTTTAGCAATGTAGCCTGACATCGGCGCTGGTAAGCTGGTACGGGCATAGGCCAGATACGTCTCACGCACACGCGCTTCTGCGCGCAATACGTTTGGATGTTGCTCAATATTGGTACGATCAGTCAATACACTGTTAGATGCCAGTTGCTCACGTGCCGCCAGCAAGGCTGATTCTGCGCTTTGGACTGCTGAACGGGCATGATCAACTTCTTCTGAGGAAACGGCACCCGTGCTGACCAATTGCTGACGACGGGCCAGATCGGATTTTGCACGTTCTACTTCAGTCAGACGTGTGCTGACATTGGCTTGCAAGGGCGCATTGTTGGCAAATAACACTCGGACTTCGCGGACTGTTTGTGCCAGTTGTGCCTCGGCCTGATCAAGCGCTACTTTGGCATCTGCACGATCGAGTTCTATCAGTGGCTTGCCGACTTGTACCAACTCGGTATCGTCAGCATGAATTGCCAATACCGTACCTGCGACTTGCGGCGTTACTTGCACCACGTTACCTGCGGCGTAAGCATCTTCTGTATTCTCAAAATGACGTCCGACAGTGAACCACCAAAAGGCATAGACAATCGCGACGATGACCAGCACAATTGTAACGATAATCAATAAGCCACGACGTTTTTTGCCCGGTGGCGGTGTCGTTGCCGAAGTTGCTGAGGTTGCTGCTGGAGTTGTAGTTGTGGCGTTAGTGCCATTATTAGTAACGGGCGCGTTCATTGTGCGGCCTCCGAGTGAATGATTGATTGAGCGTTATTATTTGATGCTGCACTTGCCGGTAGTTGGGATAGCTGAAGTTCTGGTGCTATCTCGTAACCGCCTCCCAGTGCTTTAATTAAATTGATTTGTAAATCAGCACGGCGTACCTGTAGTTCTAATGAAGATTTTTTCTGTAAGACATAAATATTTTCAGCGACTAATACTGGCAGGACATTCGCTGTGCCAACACGTTGGCGCTGCTGTGCCAGTTTGATCGTTTGCTCTGCCGCTTTTTCTGCATTTTTTTGATTACTTTTTTGGAGCTCTGCTGTTTTCAGCGATTGCACTTGATCCGCCACTTCACGCAGGGCATCTGTCAGGCTTTGGTTGTAGGTCGCTACTGCACCGTCATACGCTGCCACCCGGCCTTTTAACTGCGCACGCAAAATGCCGCCCTCAAATATCGGCAAACGGATTGCAGGGCCAGCGCCAACGATGCGGCTGCTACCTTGCAATAAATTAGTCAGACCAAGACTGGAGAAGCCGGCAAAACCAATTAGATTGATATTCGGATAGAACTGGGTTTTTGCTGTGTCTATCTCGCTTTGCATAGACTCGACTCTCCAGCGTGCCGCGACAACATCGGGGCGACGACCAAGGAACGCCAACGGCAATTCGCCAGGCAATGCCGTATTCATACTGGGATTAAATCGTGGACGGGCGATAGCTTGGCCACGCTCAGGCGCTTGCCCCAGCAATGCTGCTAATTGATTGCGAGTGAGCGCGATGGCTTCTTGCCACTGGTTGATATCCGATTGCAGATTCGCACTTTGCAATAAGCTTTGCTGGATATCGGTATTGTTATCCAAACCTGCCTTCACGCGTTGGCGTGTGATCTCATCAAACTTATTCCGTATTGCCAGTTGTTGTGTGCTCAAATCGAGTTGCTCGTATTGACGCAGCAACTGCACCCAGGCATGCGCTACTGCGGTACTCAGCATTAAGCGGGCACTTTGTTGCTCTGCCAAGGCGACCTTTTCTTGCGACAGAGCAGTGCGCATTTCGGCGGAATGCTTACCCCAAAAATCCAGGTCGTAAGAAAAATTCAACGCTAGCTGGTTATTTGTTTCTACAGCGCCGGCGAGTGGCGGCGGAATTAACCCGTTCTCAGTAAAGCGCTGGTAGGTACTGTCAAAACTTGCGCCAACACTAGGTAATTCATTGGCGCGCGTGGCTTGTATCATGGCTCTGGCACTGGCAACACGGGCAGCCGCAACTTGTAGACTCGGACTATCGGTAATTGCGGCGTCAATTAGGTCTTGCAAGGCTTGTCCGCCAATATCTTTAGCCCAGTTGGCATTGAGCCATGCTGCATTTTGCATTGCCGTTGCGCTGGCTTTATCGCCGGACTCAAACGACTTCAACTTGGCATCGCTTTGTATACCACTAAAATTGGCGCAAGCGGTGAGCAAGACAAAGACGCTACTGGCTAAGCCCAGTCGTATCGATGCTTGTCTTTGGAATGGAATTTTCATGATTTTTATTGAAATAGAAAAATAATGTTTGTCAGGGCAATGATTATTTGGGAACTGCTGTTTGCTCTAATAAAGTTCTGTTGGCTAATAATTTTTTGAGTAAGCTTCTTAAAAAACCAATTTCTTCCGGGCTAAATCCCGTAAACCCGATATTTAAAACATCGTTATAGATGCCGGGTAAATGCTGCACTAATTCATGTCCGGCTTGCGTCAATTCCAATTTAAACAGACGTTTGTCGCTCTCGTCTGTAACGCGTACGAGTAAGCCTTTTACTTCTAACCTGTCTAGCATGCGCTTCATTGCACCAGCATCGATAAAAAGATCACGTGCCAGCTCGGCGGCGGTCTCACATTTACCGGTTGCTAGCATCATAAATACGCTGGACTGGGCATGTGTTATCCCTAGTTTTGATACCGATTCATCAACTGATTTTGACAGCATGGTTTTCGCGCGAGAGATGAGATAGCCGAGGCTTTCTTCAACCTGATACACGTCGAGCGGAAAAGTGGAGGAGGGCTGAGCCATATTTTTGATCAATTTCTGGATGAATTAGTTGCCTGGGCAAGATTTTATATCAAGAAATATTTTCTTGCTTGGCGTTACTAATTTGGCGTTGCTGATCCTTGTGCTGATCCTTGTCTACTAACGATGCTGCGCCGGGACTTCAAAACGTCTAGTCTTCTCAGTTTTACTGGAGTGATGGTTTATTCAGGGAGAGTGATTAAATCTATTTATATACTATTAGGTAGTATATTTAATCGTCCATATAATCATTGGACAGTAGAGCATATTTTAAAAAAATGGCGGGGAGTATATGAATTTCCCTTTCCTTCTAAATTTGTGGGCATAAAAAAATCGGTGCATATTGAATGCACCGATTTTTATTTTTTACTTAAGCGTTCGCTAGTCTTTTGCTAAAGCTTATTTAGTAATGACCCGATTGTGATCTACAAAATTTCACTCGCATGATCTGCCAGACGAGAACGTTCGCCACGCGCCAAGGTCACATGACCGCTGTGCGCCCAGCCTTTGAAGCGATCAACCACATAAGTTAGCCCGCTGGAACCTTCGGTCAGGTACGGTGTATCGATCTGTGCGATGTTACCCAGACAGATAATCTTTGTGCCCGGTCCGGCGCGAGTGACCAAGGTCTTGACTTGTTTTGGCGTCAGATTTTGTGCTTCGTCGATAATCAAAAACTTGTTCACAAAAGTACGGCCACGCATAAAGTTCAGCGATTTGATTTTGATCTTGGAGCGTATCAAATCCTGCGTTGCTGCCCGTCCCCAGTCTCCTGCGTCGTTGTCTGATTTATTTAGCACTTCCAGATTGTCGTCAAATGCGCCCATCCACGGCGACATTTTCTCTTCCTCTGTACCTGGTAAGAAGCCAATATCTTCGCCGACCGGTACGGTTACGCGGGTAACGATGATCTCATTGTAGGTTTTGCTTTCTAGCACTTGCGCTAAACCTGCCGCCAGCGCCAGTAAAGTTTTACCTGTACCTGCTTGTCCCAGCAAGGTGACGAAGTCACATTCTGGATCCATCAACAAGTTGAGCGCAAAGTTTTGCTCACGATTACGAGAAGTTACGCCCCATACGCTATGTTTGGCATGACCATAATCACGCAAGGTTTGCAATACAGCAGTCTTGCCGTTGATTTGACGCACATGACCATAAAACGAAGACTCGCCGTTTTTCGGTTCCAGATAGACAAATTGATTGACCAGCAAACTAGGAATAATCGGCCCGGTAATGCGATAGAACGTGGTGCTCAGACCGTTCTTATTTTCTTGCCAGGTCTCGATCCCTTTGCCGTGCTTGTTCCAGAAATCATCTGGCAGTTGCACGATGCCGGTGTACAGCAAATCAGAATCTTCCAGCACATGATCGTTGAAATAATCTTCTGCCGGCAAACCCAAGGCGCGTGCCTTTATCCGCATATTGATGTCTTTAGAGACCAATACGACAGGACGACCTGGTGTTTCTGCCTCTAACGCGCGCACCACAGCCAAAATCTGGTTATCTGCTTTACCTTGAGGCAAGCCTTGTGGCAATGCTGCGCTTTGCAATTTGGTCTGGAAATACAGGCGACCTTTGGCGTCTTTATTCCCTAACTTGGAAAGCAAGATACCTTTTTCAATTTCGTGATGATCAATATCGCCAACCAGAGCGTCAAGTGAGCGCGATACCTGACGTGCATTGCGTGCGACTTCTGACATGCCTTTTTTATGATCATCCAGCTCTTCCAGAGTGATCATAGGCAAGTACACATCATGCTCTTCAAAGCGGAAGAGCGATGACGGATCATGCATCAGTACATTGGTGTCGAGTACAAATAATTTTTTTACGCCCGACTTATCCGCCGCCCGGCTAGTACCTGACTTGACACGATGTTCGTGTGCCGATGAGCCAGTTTTAGGCACTGGTTTTTCAGTCGCTTTTACATTAATTTTTGTCGGGCTAGCCTTGGCTTGAGTTTCTGGTATGGCCGTTTTAGCTATAACAGGATTCTTAACCGGAGCGACTACATTGGTCTTAATCGGCGTGGCTGCTGGTGCACGGCTAGCGGTGTTACTTACGGCGTTACTTGCTGCAGTTGTCGCTACCGGGCTCAATCTGGTTTCCGGTTTGCTAGCGGGTTTAGTGACATTTAAAGACTTGGTTTTATCTGCTTTTGAATAATCCTTTGGGGACAGCAGAGCCGCAGGTTTTGTCGGCATTTTGGGCAGGGGCATTAGGACCTCTTCTAAAAGTGTGAGAGCTTAAAAGTCAAAAAGCCGCTATGGATGACGCCGGATTAATCCGGGACACTTCCATACACGGCTTTTTCTCGAAGAAAATTTTTGATTTCAATTACTGGTTTGCGCTCACAAATTCCAACACTTCATCAACATGTCCAGCTACTTTAACTCCTCTCCATTCTTTCACTAATTTACCGCTGCCGTCAATCACAAAAGTGCTGCGTTCGACGCCGCGATGTTGTTTGCCGTACATACTCTTCATTTTCATGACGTCAAACAGATTGCAAACGGTTTCATCCGGGTCAGAAATCAATTCAAATGGCAAACCCAGTTTGCTTTTAAAACCTTCATGAGAGCGCAGACTGTCACGGCTTAAGCCAAAAATTTCGGTATTGGCTTGCTGGAAACTGTCGTATAAATCTCGGAAAGCCATACTTTCTGTCGTACAGCCGGGAGTATTGTCTTTTGGGT
Source organism: Undibacterium sp. GrIS 1.8 (assembly GCF_040544445.1). Lineage (NCBI taxonomy): Bacteria > Pseudomonadati > Pseudomonadota > Betaproteobacteria > Burkholderiales > Oxalobacteraceae > Undibacterium > Undibacterium sp. GrIS 1.8. Next base: position 95,586 of record NZ_JBEONQ010000007.1, read on the forward strand.
AAAAATAAATGACAACATTTTTTCCAGCAAAATTACTGAGCTGGAAAGTTTTATCATTTGTCATCGGGGCAGAAAAATCGGGAACTTGGCATTGCAGTGCTGATGGGCTATCGGCCACGGTGATCTCCTGAGATAGGTTGAATATGTGCTAAATGAGAAGCTTAAATTAGACACTTAGATGCGAGGCATTTAAATGCGAGACACTTAGATGCCGCCCTGAGTCAATTCGGGTCAGCATCAATTCAAGCAAAGAGTCGGACTGAGGCGCCTGGAAATTACTACTGTGCTACTTGCTAGGCAGTAATGCGATCAATTCTCCCGATCGTCCCGGCAGTTCGGCCCAAGTAATCGGACGCACCGGCAAAATATCGTTTTTGATGGCGTCATGATATGTCGCCATGGAGATGCAATCGTAACCCTGCTCGCGCCAACCCTTTAATAATTGGTCAAAGATGGGGGCAAGTTTCTGTCCTTCAAGTTCTGCATGTAAGGTAAATACATGATTTCTTGGCGTCGCCGTTAATTTAAGTATGTTAGCGGCGATATTTGACTCATTGATGACTACGCCGTCAATTTCTCGCCCTAAAACTTCATCCAAAGTTGGGAGCGTGGTCGGCATTTGCAGACAGGCGAAGGTTTTGCCATTCGACTGTAAGCGATACGGTCCAGCTGCGGGATCAGTCAAGCTGCCGTCGTCATTGAGCATCGCACGACCGTCTGAAGCATAGGCAATACCGAATTGGTCTAACTGAGCAAACGCATCCGGATTCATTTGCCAGCCAGCCGCACCATGCGTCTTTGGTACTTCGCCAAAAATCTGTGTAAAGCGCGCATACGCCTGCTGCATCTGGCTCTGGGTCCAGGCTGCATCGCGTTGGCGCACATTGTCGTGCCAGACCACGTGATCCCAGGTGTGGATGCCACATTCAAAGCCAGCTTCCTTGACCGCACGCATTTCTGCGGCACAGTCTTTGCCGATATCCGGCGCGGGCAGAAACACGCCGTACATCAAAGTCTTGATGCCATAGTGTTCAACTACCGAGGTGCGGGATACTTTTTTGAAGAAGCCGGGGCGAAATGCGCGTCGCAATGCCCAGCCAGTGTGATCTTTGCCTAAAGAAAATAGAAAAGTCGCACCGGCTTGATGTTGTTTTAAAAGGCGTACCAGGTTGGGTACGCCTTCTTTTGTGCCGCGATAGGTATCGACGTCAATTTTGAGAACGATGCTTGGCATTGGTACTGGATTAGTCCATCAATGCGCGGGCTTCGGCGACTTGCCCACGGTAAGCATCAAAAATATTGCGCATAGTGTCTTTCATATCTGTCGTCGGCGCCCAGCCCAGTTCTTCACAGGTGTTGGTGATTTTTGGTACGCGGTTTTGTACGTCTTGATAACCTGCGCCGTAATAAGCACCTGAGGTTGTTTCTGTCAGTTGTACTTTTTTCGCTGTTTCTGCATATTCCGGGTACTCAGCGGCCAACGTCAACATCATGTGCGCGAGTTCGCGGATAGAGAAGTTATTGGTTGGATTGCCGATATTGTAGATTTTCCCACTGGCAATGCCATCTTTATTGGCGATGATACGCATCAAGGCGTCGATACCGTCGTCGATATAAGTGAATGCACGTTTTTGCGCGCCGCCATCTACCAGAGAAATATTTTCGCCACGGACGATATGACCAAAGAATTGCGTCACAACGCGTGAGCTGCCTTCTTTTGGTGTATGAATAGAATCCAAGCCAGCACCGATCCAGTTAAAAGGACGGAACAGTGTGAAATTCAAACCTTCCATGCCATAACCCCAGATCACTCTATCCATCAGTTGCTTGGCGCAAGAGTAAATCCAGCGTGGTTTATTGATCGGTCCGCAAATCAGTTCTGATTGTTCTGGATCAAATTCTTCGTCATGGCACATGCCATACACTTCAGACGTCGATGGAAATACCAGATGTTTGCCGTATTTAGCTGCGGAGCGGACGATAGGCAAGTTGGCTTCAAAATCCAGCTCAAACACACGCAAAGGCTGTTTGACGTAAGTGGATGGGGTCGCGATGGCGACTAATGGCAAGATGACATCGCATTTTTTAACGTGGTATTCAACCCATTCTTTATTGATGGTAATGTCACCTTCAAAAAAGTGCATACGTTCGTGATTGATCATGTCGCCCAAACGCTCGGTTTGCATATCCATGCCATAGACATGCCAATCAGTAGTTTCCAGGATGCGCTTGGAGAGGTGATGGCCAATAAAACCGTTCACGCCGAGAATGAGGACTTTTTTCATGGTGATTTCTTTAGTTAAAATTTGATTTACTTATTATTCTTGCCGACCGTTTTTTGATTATGTCTGCTTCATTGGATTGAACCAATTTTAAGCCTTGATGGCAGCTTCCAAAACTTCAGGGGAAACCACTTTGCCATTGGATAATAATTCAATAATCGATAGCGCGCGACCGTCGCCGCAAACGCCAAAGATAGCATTATCCACTACACATAAGCCTGTCGGCAAATCAGATCTATTGTTAGTAGGAAAGTTTGTTGATAAACGTGCTTTTCCGATAACATAAGTCTGACCATTCAATTCGGTAAACGCACCGGGGTAGGGTGGAGCAACGGCTCTGTGCAGGTTATACACCTGCTGCGCAGTGTGTTGCCAGTTAATGCGACCATCTTCTGGCTTACGTCCACCGAAATAACTTCCCTGTGACAGATCGTTATTCAACTTAATTGCATTGCCTGCGAGCAGGCCGGGCAAAGCTGACCATAAGGTTTGTTCGGACGCGACCGTTAATTTTCCAAATACTTCAAACGCCGTGTCGTCTGGCAAAATCGGCACCATGGTCTGGGCGATGATCGCTCCAGCGTCGGGTTTAAGCGCCATTTCATGCAGTGTTGCCCCCGTTTCAGTTTCGCCATGCAGAACTGCCCAATTGACTGGTACACGACCACGGTATTTGGGTAATAAAGATCCGTGCAAATTATAGGCACCGCGTTTTGCCAGCCCTAATAGTTTAACGGGCAACATGTTGCGATAATAGAAGCTGAAAATAAAATCAGGCGCGATAGCTGCGACTTGCTGATGTAATTCAGCAGACTTTGGGTCGGTTGGGGTAATGGTCGGTATGCCGTGTTCTTTGCAAAGCGCAGCGACCGATTCAAACCAGATGGTCTCAGCAGGATTGTCTTCATGCGTCACAACCAGCGCGATGCTGATACCGCGAGCTAATAAGGTTTTGATACAGCGAACACCGACGCTATGGTAAGCAAAGACAACGGCAGTCGCATTGGCATTGGTGGCGTCAATGCCAGTGAGATTGTTATCTGTCATCTCAGTTGGTCTCTGAAACATCATTGCCGGTATGTTCTAAAATTGTTTGCACCACATAACGTGGGCGACCGCGTACTTGTTGATAAATACGACCAACATATTCGCCAAGCAAACCAATGCCGAACAGAATCACGCCCATCATAAAGAAAGCGATCGCAAATAGCGTGAATAAGCCTTCTGCTTCCGAACCCAAAATAAAGCGACGAACTAAGAGCAAAAATACCAGCAGGGCAGAGGCGGCTGACAGCACCATCCCTAGCATAGAAAACCACTGCAAAGGCATAATAGAAAAGCCCGTCATCAAATCAAAATTCAGGCGGATCAGGCTGTAAAGTGAATACTTGGATTCGCCAGCAGCGCGTTCTTCATGCTCCACCGTGATTTCGGTCGGATTACGTGAGAAAGTGTACGCAAGGGCTGGCACGAAGGTATTGACCTCACTGCATTGATTGATCAGGTCGATCACATTGCGACCATAAGCACGCAGCATATTGCCTTGATCGGTGATTTTGATACGGGTGATTTTTTCGCGGAAGCGATTCATTGCTTTGGACGCGTAGGTACGCCATGCCGAGTCCTGACGTTTGCGGCGGATAGAGCCAACGTAGTCATAGCCCTCGCGCATCTTGTCGACCAGAGCACCAATTTCTTCAGGAGGATTTTGCAGATCGGCATCGAGTGTCACAACAATCTCGCCGCGAGTTGCCTGAAAGCCTGCCAGTATCGCCATGTGTTGGCCGTAATTACCGCTAAATAACACGACGCGAGTAACATCGGGACGCAGCCTGAACTGGTCTGCCAGCATCAATGCCGTATTGTCGCGACTGCCATCATTGACGAACACGATCTCATAGCTAACACCACGCGCAGCCAGCGCATCCAGCGCAGGATATAGCCGAGCGTACAACTGCGGTAGACCGGTTTCTTCGTTATAAACAGGGATGACGACGGAGAGTTCTGGTTTCATCAATCGGGACTCAAAATTAGGAAAGGCGAGATTTTACCGCAGAGACGACGCGTTCTACGTCGGCTTCGGTCATGCTTGGGAATAATGGCAATGTGACGATCTGCTTACCAACACGCTCTGCGATCGGGAACATGCCATCTGTAAAGCCACGAGCACGATAATAGCTGAACAAATGAATAGCACGGTAGTGATAACCGAGGCCGATGCCCACATCCATCATTTGCTGCATAAATTCGCCACGATTGACGCGTTCTGGCAAAACAATATGAAACATATGCCAGTTGCTGTTTTCAAAATCTGCGACCGGTAATTCTGCGCCTGTTTGTGCTTCGAACTCGCTGCCAAATGTCGCAAAATAATACTGCGCCAGCGCTTTGCGCTTTGCGTTGAACTCTGCCAGATGCTTCATCTGCCCAAGACCAATCGCGGCGGCAATATCGGTAATATTGTATTTGCCACCAAGCACATCAACATCGATACCATCCAAGCCGCTGCGGGTGACGCCTTGTAATCGATATTTTTCTGCCAGGCGGGCTTCTTCTGCATTATTTAAGACCAGGCAGCCACCTTCGCCAGTCATGATGTTTTTATTGACCTGAAAACTGAATGAGGCAAAGTCGCCAAAGGCACCGATGCGCTGACCTTTCCAGGTCGAACCAATGGCTTGCGCGGCATCTTCGACCACGCGCAGATTATGTTTTTTTGCGATTGCATACAGTTTGTCCATATCGCAGGGCAGGCCGCACATGTGAACGGGGATAATTGCCTTAGTGCGTGGCGTAATCGTGGCTTCAATTTTATCCAGATCAATATTGTGACTGTGTGGATCAATGTCGACGAATACTGGCGTAGCACCGACTTCGATAATTACGTTGGCAGTAGCAACCCAGGAATTTGGGGTCGTAATTACCTCGTCACCCAAGCCGATGCCCGCAATACGTAAAGCGATTTCCATCGTACACGTGCCCGAGTTATAAGTGCGTACTGGTCGACCACCAAAGTACTCGGACAATTGCGCTTCCAGCGCCTGCACATTAGGACCGCTGGTCAACCAGCCAGAACGCAAGACATTACCGACAGCGGTAATCGTCTCTTCGTCCATGGTGGGTTTTGTAAATGGCAAGAAGGGCAGTGCTGTAGTCATTGCTGATTCCTTTATTTATATACTGGGATGGAGTAAATTTAATCGTCCAGAGATTGTCTGGGCAATAAGGGGTATTTATCGGCATACTCCCCTTATTTTTTAATTTACCTTCAAATTATGTTGATTTTTAGCGATGCTTTAGCTTTTTACCAGCAAAGCGACGCCAATGATAATGATGCCAATAGCGAGGATGCGTTGCAGCGACATAACCTCGCCTAAAAAGTACCAGGCAAAGAAGGCATTTACGACATAGCCGATAGACAGTAGCGGATAGGCGATAGTGACGTCGACCCTGGACAGGCCGACAATCCACACTAGCACTGACACCACGTAGCAAGTGAGGCCGCCAATGATAGGCAACTGTGTCGCCAGTTTTAAGCCTATAGGGAGCCAGTTTTCTGTTGTTAAATGGATAGCACCGACTGCTTTGGTGCCTTGTTTAAGAAGTAATTGTGCAAAGGCATTTAAAAAAATGCCGGTCAGAATAAAACCAAAAGTGCCGATGTTCATATTATTGTCTTGTTCCTGTAGTCGGATTAGCTGGATTAATTGGATTGATTGTCTTACTTTGTCGTTTTATTTATTTAGTAAGTATATTTGACACAATAACGCGTTTTGGATCTTCTGCAATGACGCGCATCGGCACTCCTTGTTTTACAAAAGCCTGATAAATATCGGTACGTAGAATTGCAACATCTGCTTTGCCACTCAGGCTGTCTTCACGCCATTTTTTTACGAAATCTTCACGCTTGGGTATCCATAGCTCGGGTTGTATTCCGAGTCCAAACGCCATCTCGTCTGGGTGCTCCACCAACGTGACCGTCCGTTGCAAATAGAAAGGTAGTGATTGCTCATAGCGACCCACTGCGAAAATCTGTGTAGCAGGCGTTAATTCTGCTTGTATCTCAGCAATATGTTGCAATCCCGCGCCATAACGACCTAATGGCTCATGTCCTAGAAACAGCGCTTGCCAAGCAAAAAATCCTGCTGTCGCCAAAGTTATAACTGCGGCATCTTTATTCCGTCCAACAAAATAGCTCGCTAGTATTCCGCCAGCAAAAGCAACCGCCGCGGTCGCATAAACCCAAGGTTTGTAAGCTTGATAAAGAGGGATTTCATATGCGTCATTAGTGAGGCCTCCAACTTTACCAGCAAAAATTAAACCAGCCAGTCCGATCAGTCCAAATAAGCCTGTTGCTATGCGCAACGAAAGGATAGATGTCCGTTCCAACTGCACCGCGACGAGCAAAGCCAGCGCAGGGAAAATTGGCAGAATATAAGACGGTAATTTTGATCCGGAAATGCTGAAAAATACAAAGATAAAGACTGACCAGATCAGCAACATCTTTTTAGGCTGAAAATTTTCCCCTATCGTTTTCTCACGCAAGCCCGACCAAAGACTTTGTAGCAACAAGCCCAGCCAAGGCATGATTCCCAGTATCAGGATGGGAATGAAGTAATACCATGCGCCTTCACGGTGATGGACTTTGCTGGTAAAACGCTGAAAATTTTCGTGGATAAAAAAGAAATAGGGATGCTCGGGGTTTTTTTGCCAGACCAAAATAAACCAGGGAGCAGTGATCAAGAAAAAGACGATCAAGCCTTTACCCAAATGCAGACGTGTCCAGAGCGCCCAATCACGCGTTACCAAGGTATAAATGACGAGTACAGCCCCCGGCAAGACCAAGCCAATCGGTCCTTTTGACATACTCGCCAACGCCATCCCGACCCAACACAGCAACATGCCATAACGCTGTTCACTAGCACTAGCGTTGGTTTTTTGCGCTAATAGCAAACCGCACAAGCTCAAGGTCATCATGCCGGACAAGCCCATGTCTAGCGTATTGATATGACCTAGACCAAACCATAAAAAACTGGAACCCAAAACCAGCGCAGTACTGATACCCACCCGACGGTTAAATACTTTGGCGCCGGTATAAGCGGTTCCTGCAACTCCTAACAAACCGCATAATCCAGTCCACAATCTGGCTTGCCATTCGCCAAGACCAAAAAGTTCAAAACTGATGGCGTTCATCCAGTTTTGCAGTGGTGGCTTCTCAAAATATTTAATGCCATTTAAACGTAGCGTAATCCAGTCGCCGGTAGCTACCATTTCACGCGCCATCTCGGCATAACGACCTTCGTCCGTTGGCACCAAAGTTCGTGCACCCAACATATACAACCAGAGCAAGGTAAAAACAATCGCGATCAGCCAAAGCGTAGCGGGGGAGTCGTAAGGCGAGCGGCTTGGTTTCATGCAGATTCCATAATCAAGGCCAGAGCGACTTTGCGCCCCTCTGCCATCAAAATATTATAGGTGCGGCAGGCAGCTTGATTGTCCATGCATTCGACACCGATGCGCTGACTCGTCAATACAGAGATTAATTTAGGATGGATAAAACGCTGACGTACACCCGTGCCCAAAATCACGACATCGGGCTTGGTCGCATTCACCTGCGCAAAATCGTCGGCAGTTAAGGAATCAAAATGCGTAACATTCCAAAGTGCGGGAGCGACTTCGGGTAAAACGATCAGACTATGTTCAAAGCGCTTGGCATTAAATTCCACGCCTTGTTGATCGTAGGCAGTGACAGTCTGGTATTGCTGAGTTTGAGTTGAATGTAGCTTCATGGATGCAGGCGTAAGTCTCAAGATTGGCGCATTGTAGCTTTTTTTCTCAAAGGCTGGCGCATTCTGCCATTGATATCTCATACTCGACTGATCACATGGGTTTATCCAATCAATGCCCTGTAATTTTTGTTAAAACTCACCAAAAGCAAACAAAATTAGACAAATTCTCGAAACGAATTGATAAAACGGTGTTCATTGGGCAAAATGCACAATCCGGCAGTGCAGCAATCAACGATAGATTGACTGAGGTGATCCATAAATGAACTATCATCTTGCAGCCTCGCACCAATTTAGACTTATTTTATAGAGGATTGCATCAGTGCGACCCGTACAAAAATCACAAAAATTAGCAGACGTCTGTTACGACATCCGTGGCCCCGTCATGGAAAAAGCCAAACAGATGGAGGATGAGGGACATAAGATCATCAAACTGAATATCGGCAATCTGGCCGTATTCAATTTTGATCCTCCTGATGAAATTGTTCAGGACATGATACTGAACATGCAAAATGCTGCAGGCTATACCGACTCTAAAGGGATGTTCGCACCGCGTCGTTCGGTCGTGCATTACACCCAGGAGAAACATATCCGTGGTGTCACTATTGAGGACGTCTATCTCGGTAATGGCGCGTCTGAGTTGATCGTGATGAGCATGAATGCTTTGCTCAATTCTGGCGATGAGGTCTTGGTGCCAGCGCCGGATTATCCTTTGTGGACAGCCGCAGTCAGTTTGTCTGGCGGTAAACCTGTGCACTACGTCTGTGACGAAACCGCGGACTGGATGCCGGATATAGACGATATCAAAAGTAAGATCACGCCGAATACTAAGGCGATCGTTGTCATCAATCCGAATAATCCTACCGGTGCTTTATATCCGGTTGAAATTTTGCAGCAAATCGTTGAAGTCGCCCGTCAGCATCAATTGATCGTTTTTGCGGATGAGATTTACGATAAGACTTTGTATGACGAAGCGACACATACCTCAATCGCATCGCTAGCAGACGATGTCCTGTTCTTAACCTTAAATGGTTTGTCCAAAAATTACCGCTCTTGTGGTTATCGGGCAGGCTGGATGGTGGTCTCTGGCGAGAAACGTCATGCCAAAGATTACATTGAGGGCTTGAATATGCTCGCCTCCATGCGTCTATGCGCGAATGCGCCCGGACAATTTGCAATCCAGACAGCCCTTGGTGGCTATCAAAGTATCAATGATCTGGTCGGTCCTGGCGGTCGTCTGTTAAAACAACGTGATCTGGCGCATAAACTACTGACCGATATTCCCGGTGTGACTTGTGTCAAACCCAAAGCCGCTTTATATATGTTCCCTAAACTTGATCCTAAGATGTATCCGATCAAGGATGATCAAGAATTTATTCATGACTTGCTCACCGAGCAGCGGGTCTTGCTGGTACAAGGAACAGGATTTAACTGGATACATCCAGATCATTTCCGCGTCGTGTTTTTACCTAATTCCGATGATTTGACGGAAGCATTCGGGCGAATTGCCAGTTTTCTGGAGGGTTATCGCAGACGTCATGGTACGAATTAGCAAGGCTTGTTTTTATAGCTTGTTGGTAAAGTTTATTCATAAGACTTGTTTATAAGATTTATTGGCAGAATTTTTAACCTGCCACCGCTTAATTTTTTTATTTAGTACGCATAGAGATAATATGAAACCCATCAAAGTTGGTCTGTTAGGTATAGGCACAGTTGGCTCCGGCACATTTAACGTCTTGAAGCGCAATCAAGAAGAGATTATGCGTCGCGCAGGACGTTCGATTGAAATTGCCATGGTGGCCGATCTCAATGTTGAGCGCGCACGCGAACTGACTAACGGAGAAGTCGAAGTCGTCAATGATGCCAATTTAGTGGTCAATAATCCCGAGATTGATATCGTGATTGAACTGATCGGCGGCTATGGTATTGCTAAAGACTTGGTGTTAAAAGCCATCGCCAACGGCAAGCACGTCGTCACTGCGAACAAAGCCTTGCTGGCAACTCATGGCAACGAGATTTTTGCTGCGGCACAAGCCAAAGGCGTAATGGTCGCATTTGAGGCCGCGGTTGCCGGTGGGATTCCGATTATCAAGGCTCTGCGTGAAGGATTGACCGCGAACCGTATTCAATGGATTGCCGGCATTATCAATGGCACGACCAATTTTATTTTGTCCGAAATGCGCGATAAAGGCTTGGATTTCGGAACTGCCCTAAAAGAAGCGCAAGCTTTGGGTTATGCCGAGGCAGATCCTACTTTTGACATTGAAGGTATCGATGCAGCACATAAGGCGACCATCATGGCAGCAATTGCTTACGGCATCCCGATGCAGTTTGATAAAGCGCATGTAGAGGGCATTACCAAACTGGAGGCGACGGATATCCGCTATGCAGAGCAACTGGGCTATCGCATCAAATTGTTGGGTATTACCAAGCGTACCGATCAAGGAATCGAATTACGTGTTCATCCAACCCTGATCCCGGAAAAGCGCTTGATTGCGAATGTAGAAGGCGCGATGAATGCGGTGTTAGTGCAAGGAGATGCGGTTGGTGCGACGCTGTATTACGGCAAAGGTGCAGGTGCAGAGCCGACTGCGTCTGCTGTCATCGCAGATCTGGTCGATATTACCCGGCTGGCGACGGCTGATCCTGAGCATCGCGTACCGCACCTGGCGTTCCAGCCTGACGCGATGAGTGCATTACCGATTTTACCGATGTCTGAAATTGTCACTAGCTACTATTTGCGACTGCATGTTGCAGACAAGGCCGGCGTGCTGGCCGATGTGACTAAAATTCTGGCAGACTTTTCTATTTCCATTGATGCAATGCTGCAAAAGGAGCCAGCAGACGGCGAGGCAAAAACCGATATCGTTATGCTGACACATCAAACTCAAGAGAAAAATATTTTGGCGGCGATTACTAAAATTGAAGCATTGGCGACGGTATTTGGCTCTGTTACTAAGTTGCGTTTGGAAGAGCTTAGCTAAATTCAGCAACACAATTCAGCCTGACCCGCTCATCTTGGACAAAAAACAGCGTCATCCTTACAAGAGAATGACGCTGTTTTTCTTTCTAAGTTAGTATTTAGCGTCGTTTAGAAATCAGTTTGCTGATTACACCAAATTTGTTGTCACTCTCGTTTTAACTACTCATTTTATTGTCAGAAAACCAGACTATGGCTCGTCCTATCGCTCAATACAAATACTATGATTTCGTCATGGCGGCATTTGTGACGGTATTGCTTTGCTCAAATCTGATTGGCGCTGCTAAGGCTGCCGAAGTGACTTTGCCAGTGTTAGGTACGGTGACCTTTGGTGCGGGTGTTTTATTCTTTCCGATTTCATACATTTTTGGCGACATATTGACCGAGGTGTATGGCTATGGTCGCGACCGTCGCGTCATCTGGGCGGGTTTTGGTGCTTTGATTTTTGCTGCCGTGATGTCAGCTGTGGTGCTGGCGTTAAAGCCCGCAGCTGATCCGTTTAACCGGGATTACCAGATGCATCTGGATGCGGTGTTCGGTAATACGCCACGTATCGTCCTGGGCTCGATGATTGCGTTTTGGTGCGGCAGCTTTGTGAATAGTTATGTCATGGCAAAAATGAAGATTGCCATGGCAGGTCGTCAACTATGGATGCGTTTTATAGGGTCCACGGTTTGCGGTGAGCTGGTAGATTCCAGTTTATTTTACGTGATCGCTTTTTATGGTATTTGGTCGAACCACCAACTGATCTCAGTGATTATTGCGCAATATATTTTGAAGACCGGTTGGGAAGTCCTGATGACGCCTGTCACCTATAAAATTGTCGCGTTCTTAAAACGGAAAGAGAACGAGGACTATTACGACATAGATACTGATTTCAATCCTTTTAAATTGAAGGCTTGAGATGATTGTCCTAGATCTTGTTTTAGGCTCGCGTACCGATTTTTATTGCGGTGAATGTCGCCGTACTTGGTTATCCGGCCAGTGAAGATTTTTTCATTTTCTGCGGTACTGACTTACGGCCTGTTCGGCTTGCCGCTAGCGCTGGTCGCGCTGCCCATCTATGTCTATGTTCCCCAGTTTTATGCGGAGCACTTTGGTATTTCACTTACCTTGATCGGTACGGCGCTATTGCTAGCGCGTTTACTGGACGCTTTTATTGATCCGGCAATCGGTTGGTGGATCGATAAAAATCATCGTAGCCAATCGTATTCGCGCTACATACTTTGGTCCTTGCCTGCGCTGATTGCAGGATTTCTCGCTCTATTTCATCCATTAACAATCGCGAATGGTGCGCCGTTTATTTGGTTTTTATGTTCATTGATGGTGGTATATGCGGGTTTTAGTTTAGCAACAATCGCGCATCAAAGCTGGGGTGCAGCATTGACCCAGGCTCCCACTGAACGCACGCGGATTACGGCTGTCCGCGAGGCCTGCGGTTTGATTGGTGTGATTGCGGCTGCAGCCTTGTCGCAGCTGGCCAGTATTGCGTGGTTGTCGACTGCGTTTGTGGTCAGCTTATTGGTCGCTAGTGGCTTACTGATTCGTTATGCACCTCGCCCGGCATTGGCCGACGTTGAGATAAAGGCTGTGCCGGAGAACGCTCTGGCAGCAGAGCCTCTGTCATTGACCATCCCTTTTCGTAATGCATATTTTCGTAGTTTATTCGCGGTATTTGTCGTCAACGGAATTGCGGCATCCATTCCCGCGACCTTATTTTTGTTTTTTGCTAAAGATCGTTTGCAGCTTGGGCATTTGTCGGGCGTATTTTTAATACTGTATTTTTTAGCGGCTGCGATTTCTATGCCTCTGTGGGTCTTCACCGCAAGTAAGCTGGGAGAGGCACGCGCATGGTTGTTGGGGATGCTGCTATCGATCACCTCTTTTGTCTGGGTGTTTGGCCTGGGTGTCGGGGCAGCAATGCCATTCGGGATCATTTGCGCAATGTCTGGATTGGCTCTTGGTGCTGATCTGGCACTCCCACCAGCCTTATTGGCTGCGGTAATCAGAAAAGGTGGGCATAGCGGGCAGCGAGAGGGAGCCTATTTTGGTGCCTGGAATTGGGCTACTAAGATGAATTTGGCATTAGCAGCCGGTGTGTCTTTGCCTTTGCTTGATTTTCTTGGCTACGTGCCCGGTACCAGCGACCTACAAGGTATCCAAGCGCTGGGCGTTGCGTACGCGATTTTGCCCTGTGCTCTTAAATTGATTGCTGCACTGATGTTATGGCGTGCACCTTTGCGAGATGTTTGAGGTGTTTTTTGATATCTGCGATTCTTTGATTTAGTCAATGTGCCGGCTTAACTAATGTCGCACCAATGCATCAATTAACGCAGCAGCTTCTCATGAAATTCAGCCGGATGGTGGCTATGTATTTTGATCAGACTAGATACGCGCGTGCCGTAATCTGGCGACTCTATGCATGGGGATGACAACAGACGTTCCATCTCAAAGCTGACTCCTGTATCTGGCAAGCGGCAGTCGGGTGCTGGTGTGGTGTTTGACAGCATTTCAAAATAAGCTTCTTCCGGCGCACGCTGACACAGCAGGCTGGCAAACTCCGCTTTGGTTTTGACGACTTTGGGCCAAGGTGTATCAAGTGCTGCGTTTGAAATGCCATAAATACCCGGCGGCAGTGGTTGACCATTGCGAGGATCGTCTTGTTTGCGATTAGAGAACCAGATCAAATCCTCTTCATCGCCCACCAATAAATTAAAACCATTGTAGTCCTCTACCTTATCTTTGATGCTGGCGATATAGTCTTTGGCAGATAGTGTACCTGTTAGATAATTGGATACCAGCGTGCCGCGAGAGGGGGCATCAGTGCGCTTCTCTGAGGGCGCCCGCACATTGGTAATAGCGGCAAATTTTTTCGCTGCAGCATTCTGATCTTCTTGATTGGCGACGCCCATCCAGGTGCCGCCGGACTGTAAATCACGTCCACCAAATACATGGGGTGCACCTTCCCACCAGATTGCCGGTGCTGCCGGACGGTCGTAAAACTCATCCCGGTTGCTGGCGACGATGAGAGGTGTATGCGGTAATAATTTCCAGGCAAAGACGATCAGACACATGGAATTATCTCCATAAAAAATTCAGGATGTCGCTCACCATGAATCAAAGCTAGCAAGCGGGTTTGTTGTATCGCCAGGGTGATGCAGGCGATAAAATTCTCTGGGACTTGTTGATAAATTTCCATCCAGGTCTGCATGCCACCACTGACTTCGGGTCGACGCTGTAGGCCTGATCTAACGCCGGTGTCACGACGAAGAATGTCTTGCATCGCTTGTACTTGTTCTAAAGCCTGGTCTTGATGTTCGACCAGCGTTTTGTAATAAATATAGCAGTCCATAGTTGATTCTGGTCGTCGCTTTGCAATTATCTGAAAATGCAGTTAAATGTATAAAAAAGGGGAGTATTTGACTAATTTAGTTAATTGTCCAGAGAATCATTGGACAATAAGCCATCATATTCTTATACATAGGGTGAGTATATTGATTTCACCTGTAATCTCATTCTTCAAGCCAGACGGATTTAACTATGCAGTGATGTCAACCACGGCATAAGGCAGTGGCAGAAATAGTAGTTGCTCGCCAGTCGCCGATCCCAGATGAATATCGCCATTTTCCTGATCCGCTACCTTCATTTCAACCAGACAAAGGCTGTGCTGCGCATCTTCCATTTCGGCGTTGACGATCATGCCGCAAGGCTGGTCGCCGTCCGTTGCAGCAAACACTTCGCTACCCGCCAAAATAGGATTGCTGGCCTCATGCGCGATGCGGGCGATTGCCATCCGACGTTTGAGTTTGCCCAAATATTGGCTGCGAGCGACGATTTCCTGACCTGGATAGCAGCCCTTTTTAAAGTTAACCCCACCAATCAATTCAAAATTAACCATCTGCGGTACAAATTTTTCTTGAGTTTTATCGATAATCTGCGCGACACCCGCTTGGATATTGGTCAGATGCCATACGCTGGTATCTACAGGTTGCAGTTGTTTGCTTAATTGCGGCCAGACTTGTTGTGCCATAGCATTCGTGGTGATCCACTGGTAACGTGGTATCTGATGTGCATCTGCGACGCGGATCAAGGTGCCAAAGGCAGTATTAACTTTGCCGTAGATTTGTTGTGGCAATGAGGGAAACCAAGTCGTTAACGCCGCTTCTGCTGCCTGGCCGCCAAGACCTAGCACAACTTGCTCATTACTGATATCGCTTAGTTTAGCTTTCGCCCGCAAAATGAACATTTGCAATCGTTTATGGATGGCTGCTTTGATAGAGGCGTGCAATTGCAAGACGATACCATCGGTAGTTTTCC
Organism: Undibacterium sp. GrIS 1.8; assembly: GCF_040544445.1. NCBI lineage: Bacteria > Pseudomonadati > Pseudomonadota > Betaproteobacteria > Burkholderiales > Oxalobacteraceae > Undibacterium > Undibacterium sp. GrIS 1.8. Next base: position 110,951 of record NZ_JBEONQ010000007.1, read on the forward strand.
AGTAGACGAAGCTGGCTATCATGCGACCTTTTGGCGTGCAGTAGCAGGCTAATTTGGCATCATCTTGTTCCAGTTTTTCTACATCATTGCTCAATTGATTATGTAAAAAACTGGCAGCATCTTCGCCCGTTGCTAATAGCAATGCTTGATCGGTCAATGCAGAAATAAAGCCTGCTGTGCCATTAGAGCCGGTCAAAAAGTGCGCTTCTGTAGCGGTCGCAAAGCCTTGTACCTTTTGATCAACGATATGGGCGCCGTGTTGCGCTAAAAAATCCTGCCAACTAGTCATTGTTTCTGTATTCATGGAGTCTCGGTTTAAAATACGTCTCACTTACTATGTGCTACCTCTTGCGGATTATAGTGCTGTCCGCAAAATTACGTTTGCAATCGCTTTTCGTGTTCATAGCTTTTAGTTTTCAGCTTTTAATGCGTAGCTTTTAATAATTTAAGCTTTTAACTCACCATTTTTAATTCTGGGCACAATTTTTGGCATGGCATTCATAAAAAAACTTTTCGTTCTCATTATTTTGTTTGGTGGCGCTGCTTGCGGTGGTTTTGCTTATTGGGCAATGCAACCTATCTTCATTCCAGAAATAAGTAGCGGCACATCGGTAGATAAACCAATTGATTTCAGCATCAAAGCCGGTAGTAGTGTTCGCAGTTCTGCCCGACAAATCTACGAAGCGGGTGTTCCGATTAATCCTATATTGTTCGAAGTGCTAGCACGTGCTACCGGCAAGGCGAATAAATTAAAAGCAGGTTCTTTCGGATTAGAATCTAATAAAACGCCGTTAGACCTATTGAACAAAATCGTCAGCGGTGATTTTTCATTTGGTGCATTAGCGATTATTGAGGGCTGGACTTTTCAGCAGATGCGTAAAGTAGTCGATACTAATTCTGACTTAAACCATGATACTGCTGGTATGTCCGACCGCGACCTGATGAAAAAAATCGATCCTGATTACACATTGCCGGAAGGTTTATTTTTCCCTGATACCTATTTGTTTGCCAAAGGGTCTAGCGATCTGCAAATTTATCAGCAAGCACATAGTGTGATGATTAAAAAGCTCAACGAGGCGTGGGCAGCAAAGAGCACAATGCTGCCGTATAAAACAGCTTATGAAGCCTTGATCATGGCATCTATCATCGAAAAAGAAACCGGCCAAAAATCTGAGCGCACTATGATCGCTGCGGTATTTGTTAATCGTCTCAAGTTAGGCATGCTTTTGCAAACAGATCCGACGGTGATTTATGGCATGGGGGATAAATATCAAGGCAAAATCAGAAAAAACGATTTGCTCACCGATACACCGTTTAACACCTATACTCGCACTGGTCTGCCGCCAACGCCGATCGCATTGCCCGGAATTGCCTCTTTGACAGCGGCGTTTACTCCCGCCAAAAGTGGTGCTTTATATTTTGTCGCCAGAGGCGATGGTACTAGCCAATTTTCTGATGATTTGACTGAGCACAACCGTGCCGTCAATAAATATCAGCGATAGGTAATGATTGAAATAAATTAAACTGAATTACCAAAAACTACAGTAAAAACTATAGCAAGAACTGATTAAAGAATTGATTTGTATGTCGATAGCAAGCAAAACAAGTGCAGCAATAAGAGGCAAGTTCATTACTTTTGAAGGTATTGATGGTGCTGGTAAATCTACCCATATTGCATATGTGGCAGGGCAGTTGCAGCAGCATGGGATTAAGGTTGTGTCTTCCCGTGAACCCGGTGGTACGGCATTAGGCGAAAAATTACGTGATCTGCTTTTGCAGGAAAAAATGCATTTAGAAACGGAAGCCTTACTCATGTTCGCCGTACGCAGAGAACATATCGCTCAAGTAATAGAACCGGCCTTAGCTCGCGGTGACTGGGTTATTTCTGATCGCTTTACTGATGCGAGTTTTGCTTATCAAGGTGGTGGACGTAAATTGGCGCTGGAAAAACTGAATGCACTAGAACAATGGGTACATCCTGATTTGCAGCCTGACATGACGTTTTTATTTGATGTGCCTTTAGAAGTAGCACGTGCCCGCCTGGATGCAACCCGTGATCTGGATAAGTTTGAGCAGGAAAAAGCAGAATTTTTTGCAGATACCCGCTCTGAATATTTGCGCCGCGCCGCTGAGTTTTCAGAACGTTTTCAGATCATCGATTCGACCCGTCCGATTCCTGACATCCGTGCGTATCTTGATACCTTGATTGAGCGCTTGTGTAGTGAGCCTGAACCACATTCATTTAAGTTGCATTCAAATCAGCAGACGCAGGTATGACGCATCCACTTTTTATCTGGCAGCAAGACGCCTGGCAACAATTGAATTTGCTACGGCAGCGTATGCCTCATGCGATTTTGCTACACGGCCCTGAAGGCATCGGTAAAACTGTTTTTGCCGAACATTTGGCGCAGTCCTTATTGTGCGAAGCACCTTCCGCAGACGGCCATGCCTGCGGTACTTGCTTATCTTGCGGCTGGTTTGGGCAGTACAGTCATCCGGACTACCGTCGGGTCAGGCCCGAGTTACTGGATGAGGAAGAGGGCGCCGCCAGCGAGGGCGATACTCCTGAGCCTGAGAAAAAAGCAAAATCTAGCAAAGCACCATCAAAAGAAATCGTCATTAATCAGGTGCGTGCATTGGGCGATTTTATGAATATTTCTACCCATCGTCAGGGACGACGTGTGATTGTGTTGTATCCGGCCGAAGCCTTGAATATCCCGGCTGCCAATGCCTTGCTTAAATCATTGGAAGAGCCGAATCCCAATACGGTATTTATTTTGGTTTCAAACAGTCTGGATAAATTGTTGCCGACGATTTTGTCCCGCTGTCACAAATTTGGAATGGGTTTGCCAGACAAGCAGCAATCTTTGGACTGGTTGCAAACCCAACAGTTAGGCGATGCAGAAACCTGGCTGGCGCAGCAAGGTGGCGCGCCCTTATCTGCCTTATTGATGTCGCAGTCGGAAGACAGGGCGGAGTTAGACGAATTTTTGCGTCAGTTAAGTAAGCCGGGTGTTGATTCCAGCTTGAAAATTGCGGAAAAAATACAAAAACTCAGTGTGCCGAATACGGTCGCGTGGTTGCAGCGTTGGTTGTATGATATTTTTTCTTATAAACAAACAGGAAGAATCCGGTATCATCCTCGATATCAAAAAGAGTTAGCTGCGCTTGCCCAACGTGTTGACGTCCATGCTTTATTAAATGTGATTAAGAGCACGAACGAGCGTCAGGCAATCGCCAGTCATCCTTTGTCTGCCAAACTCTTTATTGAAGATATGCTGTTGGATTACTCTTCACTATTTCACTGAAAGCTTGTTTATGGCCGACTTGCCCGCCGATCCTGGTATTCCTTTGAACATGCCAACACCGGCGCGTCCTTCCGTGTTGTCATTGGCAATTAAAGAGAAGGCAGCACTGTACTCTGCCTATATGCCATTCCTAAAAAATGGCGGTATCTTTGTACCAACCAATAAATCTTATCGCTTGGGCGAAGAGATTTATCTGATTTTGACTTTATTAGATGACCCAAATAAATATCCTATCGCTGGCAAAGTAGCCTGGATCACCCCGGCAGGTGCTGGCAATAACAAGTCGCAAGGTATCGGCGTCCATTTTCCCGATGATGAAAGTGGTACACGTATCCGATTAAGAGTGGAAGAGTTATTAGGCGCTGCGATTCGTTCATCGCGCGCAACTCATACGCTTTAGTCCTTACTTTTTAACTCAAGCGCTTTGCCTTAAACCCTTTGGTCAGAGTGCCTTAATCCAAGCGTCCCCAATTTCTTCTTGTATCGATAATTATGTCTGGAATTGTTCCCTCCCATCGCCTGGCAAGCTTCGCTGATCTGCCAGAGATTGTCGCTATCTATAACTCCACTGTTGCTTCCCGTCAGGTCACTGCCGATACTGACCCAATATCGGTTGAGTCCCGCCACGCCTGGTTTAATGAGCATACGCCAGACAAACGTCCGCTGTGGGTGATTGAAGACAATGGAAAAATTTTAGGCTGGCTATCATTTTCTAATTTTTATGGACGGCCTGCGTACTCCGGCACAGCAGAGCTTTCCATTTATTTACATGAGGACGCACGCGGCAAAGGCTTGGGGCGATATTTTCTGAATCAGGCGATTGCCTATGCTCCGCAAATCGCAGTGCATACTCTGCTGGGATTTATATTCGGTCACAACACACCCAGCATGAATTTGTTTGCCAAGTTTAACTTTGAGATTTGGGCAAATATGCCCCGTGTTGCTAACTTGGATGGCATTGAACGTGATTTGATCATCATGGGGAAGCGGATTAGCTGAGACTGAACTTCCATCTGTTTTAAGGTGTTTTAAGCCGTTTTGAGCCTGTCTAGGCTTAAAAAGAGTAAAATCCGGCATCGAACCTCAATGGCTTGCTTTCTCAACGGAAGACAAGCCATCTATTTTTATAGGAATCACTCATTATGCTGAGCTATCGCCACGGCTTCCATGCAGGCAACCACGCAGACGTTCTCAAGCATTTCGTCACAATTCAATTACTGAATTATTTAGGTCAGAAAGATACGGCCTACACCTACATAGACACGCATGCTGGTGCTGGTTTGTATTCGCTGGATGCTGGTTATGCAACAAAAAATGCCGAATTTGAAACCGGCATTGCCCCGCTGTGGGATCGCAAAGACTTGCCGCCTAGCCTGGCTGAATATGTTGACCTGGTCAAAGAGTTAAATCCAAGCGGCAAGATGCGCTACTACCCAGGCTCGCCTTATTGTGCCGACAAAATCTTACGTGAACAAGATCGTCTACGTTTATTCGAGCTACATCCTAGCGAGATTAAAATCCTGAGCGAGAACTTCCGTAAGCTCGATGCGCATCTGGCTGCGCAGGGACATAGACCGACCACCAGAGGCAAGCGTGTCATCATTGCCGCTGGTGACGGCTTTGAGGGTGTAAAGGCTTTGTTGCCGCCACCATCACGCCGTGGTCTGGTTTTAATTGACCCACCGTATGAAGTAAAAGATGACTACCGCCGCGTCAAAGATACGGTAGAGGATGGTTTAAAGCGTTTCCCTACCGGTACATTTGCTGTCTGGTACCCAGTGCTGAATCGTCAAGATTCCAAGCAATTACCTGAGAGATTGAAGCGTTTGCAAGCCAACGGTTGGCTCAATGTGACTTTATCGATTAGCGGACCAACGCCAGACGGTTTTGGTTTGCATAGCAGCGGTATGTTTATTATTAACCCGCCATGGACACTGGAGGCCACGCTGAGAGAAGTCATGCCGTACCTGGTCAAAGTCTTGGGTCGGGATGCAGCCGCAGGTTTTCTGCTGGAATCTGGAGAGACGCAAACTATTGGCAAGGGACGTAAAAAAACGACTTAATCGTTGTGCAAGTGCTATTTGCCTGCGGAGCAAATATCGTCAGTGACTTGAGCCAATGTTGGCGTAACGTTGGAGCAACTTTGGCGTAAATGATGTGATCCGTGATTTGAAATAGATTGCCGGGGCAGAAATGTCGCCGGCAATTTTTTTATATGCAAATTCAGTCACAGAAAAATACATCAAAAACCGATTGAAAAATGTCTCAAATTGGCGGTTTTTAATACCTCTCTGTTGCATTGCAATATCGGTATTTTTATGAAATCGAGGATTTACTCTAATGAAGTTCTCAAAATATAAAAAATTTCTCAAAAAACATGGTGCCTTGCAACATAAATAAGGATTGACGAATTAGTACGGTCGTACAAAAATCAGGGCGAAAGAATTTAATTCGGTAAATAAAACAAAAAAGCGAACCGAATAACAAAACCTTGCATGCTTGCCAGCTATATAACAACTTCGAACAACTTAGCACTACCTCGGGAGAACAGATGTCGCAGTATCAACAAAGTCCGGTGATGGGACAAATGATGAGTAAGCCTCTGCTTATTTCCAGTTTGATTGAACATGCAGATCGTTATTTTGGTAGCAGCGAAATAGTCTCAAGGCGTGTAGAGGGCGATATCCATCGCTATAACTACCGCGAATGCCATAGTCGCGCTAAAAAGCTCGCCAATGCGCTTAAACAGTTAGATGTCAAAATTGGTGACAGAGTCGCCACATTAGCGTGGAACGGTTATCGCCATCTGGAAGCTTATTATGCGGTTTCCGGTTCCGGTGCAGTATTGCACACGATCAATCCTCGTTTGCATCCAGAACAGATCAGCTACATGGTGAATCATGCGGAAGATCAATATTTGTTCTTCGAGATAAATTTTTTGCCTATCATCAAAGCCATTGCCAGTCATTGTCCGACGATCAAAGGCTACATCATGATGTGCAGCCGCGAGCATTTACCCACAGATGGTGCTGTACCTAATTTGATGTGTTACGAAGATTTGATCGACGCTAATTCAGATGATTTTGTCTGGCCTTTATTTGACGAAAACTCCGCATCTAGTTTGTGCTACACGTCTGGTACTACGGGCAACCCCAAAGGCGCACTGTATTCGCACCGTTCAACTGTCTTACATTCTTATGCCTCCGCAATGCCAGACGGATTAAATGTCTCTGGCCGTGATTGCGTGCTGCCTGTGGTACCTATGTTCCATGTTAATGCCTGGGGTTTGCCATATTCGGCCCCACTGACAGGTGCCAAACTGGTTTTCCCTGGCCCAGCCCTCGATGGCAAATCTTTATACGAATTATTTGAGCAGGAGCAAGTTACCTTTTCTGCGGGCGTACCTACGGTCTGGCTGGGCTTGCTGACTTATGTCGCACAAAATAATTTGAAGTTCTCTAGTTTTAAACGAACTGTCATTGGTGGTTCGGCATGTCCTCCAGCCATGATGAAAACTTTACGTCACACCTACGGGGTGGAAGTTGTCCATGCATGGGGGATGACTGAGATGTCGCCATTAGGTACTACCGGCACCTTGATGGCAAAGCACAGTTTATTGTCCGATGATGCACAACAAGCAATCTTGGAAAAACAAGGCCACGTAATCTATGGTGTTGACATGAAGATTGTGGACGATGCAGGCAAAGAATTGCCTTGGGATGGCAAAACCTATGGTAACTTGCTAGTCAAAGGTCCATGGATTATCAGCAGTTATTATAAGTACGAAGGTGGTGATGTTCTTGAGGATGGCTGGTTCCCGACAGGTGACGTTGCAACCATTGATGCTGATGGTTATATGCAGATTACAGACCGTAGTAAAGATGTGATTAAGTCGGGCGGTGAATGGATAGGCACGATTGATCTGGAAAATGTAGCAATGTCCCATCCCGCCGTTTTACAAGCTGCATGTATTGGTATTTTTCATCCAAAGTGGGACGAACGTCCTCTCTTGTTGGTCGTAAAAAAACCAGGTGCAGAGATAGAAAAACAAGAACTGCTCAGTTTTTACGAAGGAAAAATTGCAAAATGGTGGATGCCAGATGACGTTGTTTTCATTGATGCCTTACCTTTGGGTGCAACAGGAAAGATCTTGAAAAATAAATTGAGAGATCAATTCAAAGACTATAAATTACCAACGGCTTGATTTAAAAGGGAGGCAGGATTGAGTAGGGCATTTTTACTCAAAAGTTCTAAAGCAAGAAAGAAGTACAGACAACAATAAAAAAGATTTTAAAAATTCTATCAACATCCACAAATAAAATATTGGAGTGAGACAAATGAAATTTCAATTACGTACACCGGTGTTAGCTGTTGCCCTGGCATTGTCGGCACCACTGACGATGGCAGACACAATCAAAATCGCTTACATCGATCCTCTGTCTGGTCCATTTGCACCCGTTGGACAAAATATTCTTAACTCGTTTCAGTACGTGGCAGATAAAGCCAATGCTGAAGGTTGGGCTGGCCCGCATAAATTTGAAGTGGTTGGCTTTGATAATAAAAGCAGCCCACAAGAATCATTAAGCGTGCTTAAAACTGTGATCGATAAAGGTTTTCGTTATATCACGCAAGGTAATGGTTCTGGTGCCGGTTTGGCGTTAGAGGATGCTGTCAATAAATATAATGAGCGTAATCCTGGCAAAGAAATTGTCTACCTCAATCACGCTGCTGTTGATCCAGATATGACCAATAGCAAATGCAGCTTCTGGCATTTCCGTTTTGATTCCAACTCAGACATGAAAATGGAATCCCTGACGACTTATATGGCGCAGGATAAAAATATCAAGAAGGTTTATATCATTGGTCAGAACTACTCTTTCGGCCAGCAAGTTACCCGCGCCGCGAAAGAATATCTGGCACGTAAACGCCCTGATGTACAGATCGTTGGCGATGATTTACATCCAATTGGTCAAGTCAAAGATTTCGCTCCGTATATTGCAAAAATTAAAGCATCGGGCGCAGATAGCGTCATCACAGGTAACTGGGGTGCCGATTTAGCTTTGTTGATTAAAGCGGCTAAAGATGCAGATCTCAAAGCTAACTTCTACACCTACTATGCTGCAACAACAGGTGTACCGACTGCAATGGGTACAGCGGGTGTAGATAGAGTGAAATACGTCGGCTACTGGAACGCCAATAATGAAACCTTTGCTGGCAAAGATATTGTTGAAGGTTTTAAAACCAAGTACAAAGACGACTACTATTCAATGGCGACTTATACGATCCTCTCTTATATGGCTAAAGCCGTGAAAGATGCTAAATCGATAGAGCCAAAAGATGTTGCTTTTGCGATGGAAGGTTCCAGAGTTAAAAGTTTAAATGGCGATACCGTGATGCGTAAGTTGGATCATCAAATTCAGCAGCCTTTATACATCGCAACTTGGGTCAAAGTGAATGGTAAAGATGTTAAGTTTGATCAAGAAAATACGGGCATGGGCTGGAAGACAAATCAAAAAATTGATGCCTTTGTCGCCACTCAACCTTCTTCATGCCAAATGAAGCGTCCAGGTTAATTAACTAGATAAAGAGAGCTGCACGTTGGTGCGCTCTCTTTTTTTTGTTAATTAGTACGATCGTCCAATTTTTCCAAAAGGATCTTTGCAGTGGAATTTACATTGATCACCTTGCTGAACGGGGTTAGTTACGGACTGCTCTTGTTTATGCTGTCCTCTGGACTGACGCTGATTTTCAGTATGATGGGCGTACTTAATTTCGCCCACGCCAGTTTTTATATGATAGGTGCGTATTTTGCCTATGGCATCAGCTCCAAACTTGGCTTTTGGCCTGCCTTGCTTGTTGCCCCTTTGCTTGTTGGTGTCCTCGGTGCATTAGTAGAGCGTTATGGCCTGCGTTCAGTACATAAATACGGGCATATTCCCGAACTCTTATTCACCTTTGGCTTGTCTTATGTGATTGTGGAATTAGTGCAATTGATCTGGGGACGTTCTACTGTGCCGTATGCAATTCCTGCTGCATTGGATGGTCCTTTATTCACCTTGTACACAACGACTTTCCCGATGTATCGCGGCTTTATGATGTTTGTTGCCTTGCTGATGCTGATCTCGATTTATTTATTGCTGACCAAAACTCGCATTGGTCTGGTGATACAAGCTGCACTGACACACCCTGATACGGTGGAGGCACTAGGTCATAATGTGCCACGCGTATTTATGCTGGTGTTTGGCGGTGGTTGTGCGCTGGCAGGACTGGCTGGGGTAGTCGGCGGCAATGCTTTTGTGACGGAACCAGGTATGGCCGCGACACTAGGCAGTATTATTTTTGTGGTGGTGGTGGTCGGTGGTATGGGATCGTTAGCGGGTGCTTTTGTGGCCTCAATATTGATTGGCGTCGTACAAACATTTGCTGTCGCACTAGACTATTCTTTTGTAACGGTGTTCGCAAAAATGGGGACACAAATTGCAGACACAACGCCTGGCTATGCTTTACTCAATCTGACGATTGCACAGACCGCACCTATCATGCCTTACTTAATGTTGGTGCTTATCCTCATCTTCCGGCCAAGAGGTTTGCTCGGTACACGCGAAGGATAAAAAATGACAAAAAATCTTAACTATAAACCTCTGAACTTAGTGCGCTGGATTATCTGGGTTGCCTTTGCCGTCATGTTAATCGTGGCGCCACTGATTTTCAAATCCGGTGGCTCGCTATCTTTACTCTCCCAAATTGGCACGCTGATGATTTTTGGCCTGTCCTTTAATATGTTGCTGGGGCAGGGCGGTATGCTGTCTTTTGGTCATGCGGTGTATTCGGGGCTGGGAGCATTCTTTTCTATCCATGCGATGAATTTAGTGACTAATGGCTCGCTGATTTTTCCTATCACTTTAATTCCTTTGATTGGCGGTGTTGCCGGTATGGTGTTTGGCGTTTTGTTTGGCTACGTCACCACCAAAAAATCGGGCACCACGTTTTCTATGATCACCTTGGGTATTGTTGAGTTGGTGTTCGCTTGCTCATTAATGTTCCCTAACTTCTTTGGTGGTGAAGGCGGCATCTCTACTAATCGTGTCATCGGCCAATCATTTTTGGGCATTACTTATGGGCCGCAAATTGAAGTGTATTACCTGATTGCGTTCTGGTTGTTTATCAGTACCATAGGTATGTACGCATTTACTCAAACGCCACTTGGTCGGCTCACCAATGCAGTCAGAGATAATCCAGAGCGAGTAGAGTTTATTGGCTACAACACACAGTGGGTACGTTATCTAACGCTGATCCTGTCTGCCTTTTTTGCAGGTATTGCAGGTGGTTTGTCTGCGATTAATTTTGAAATTGTCAGTGCAGAGAATGTCAGTGCCGTGCGTTCTGGTGGTGTGCTGCTATTTACTTTTATTGGTGGTATTGGCTTCTTCTTTGGTCCTTTGATAGGTGCCGTCTTGGGCGTCATGCTGACGGTGATGATGTCTGATTTCACTAAGGCATGGCAATTGTACTTAGGGATTATTTTTATCCTTGTGGTGATGTATGCCCCTGGTGGTGTGGCCAGTATTTTGATGATGAATTTACGCGTTGCTAAGTTTGGATTGTTTAAACGTGTCTGGTCACCGATGTGGAAATTATTGCTGGCATCCGCCATCGCGGTGATTGGCATCGTACTCGCCATCGAGATGTTATATCAGCGCACCTTAGAGGCGTCGCAAACTTCCACAATGAACCTGTTTGGCGTCAATCTCGACACAGCCTTGCCAAGTTCATGGCTGATTGCTGCTACTTTTATCGTAGTTGGCGTCGCCGGATTTATTTTTACTAAACCAACATTCCAACAAAAATGGGGCGAAGTGAATACCGAAATCGAAGAGCAAATGCGGAGGGTGCAAGCATGAGTCAGTTCTCCCTCGAATTAAAAGAAGTTAGAAAAAGTTTCGGCAAATCAGAAATCATCCGTGGTGCGACCTTGCAAGTACCCAAGGGCGAACGCTTTGCGATTATTGGACCAAATGGTGCGGGAAAATCGACGCTGTTTAATTTAATTTCTGGTCGCTTCCCGATCACTTCTGGCGATATTTTATTGAATGGTGAAAGTATTTCTGCGCTCAAACCGTTTGAAATTAATCGCCGTGGTTTATCGCGTAGCTTCCAGATTACCAATATCTTTCACCGTTTGTCTGTATATGAAAATTTGCGTTGTGCGGTGTTATGGTCGCTAGGCTACAAGTATTCTTTTTGGCATAGGCTTAATGGTTTAAAAGATGCACATGAACGTGCCGAGGCAGTGTTGGAGCAAATCGGCCTCAAGCGTCGTCGCGATATCACCGCAGGTTTGCTGACTTACGCCGAGCAACGTGCTCTGGAAATCGGCATTACGATTGCCGGTGGTGCCGATGTGATTTTGCTGGATGAACCAACGGCAGGTATGAGCCGTTCAGAGTCCGATGCTGCAGTAGAACTTATCCGCAAAGTCACCGTGGGTAAAACTTTGCTGATGGTAGAGCACGACATGAGTGTGGTGTTTGGTCTGGCAGATAAAATCGCCGTGGTTGTCTATGGCGAAGTCATTGCCTGTGATACGCCGATGAACATCCGGAATAATCAAAAAGTGAAGGACGCTTATTTGGGTGGACATGCACCTGTGGAGGCTGCAGCATGAGTGCATTGTTAGAGATAAAAGATTTAAACGCCTTCTACGGTAAGAGCCATGTGTTGCATGGCGTTGATATGGTCGTCAATCAAGGCGAAATCGTCAGTCTGCTTGGACGCAATGGCGTTGGTCGTTCTACCACGGTCAAAGCAACGATGGGACAAGTGGATTCGACAGGTTCCATCAAATTTAAGGGCGAAGAAATCATAGGTTTGAAAGCGTTCCAGATTGCACATAAAGGCTTGGGATATGTTCCGGAAAACCGAGATATTTTTCCTACCTTGACGGTAGAGCAAAATTTGATTCTGGGTGAAAAGTCCGGTAAAAAATCGCGCTGGTGTCTGGATGATATGTACCAGATGTTTCCTCGTCTGAAGGAACGCCAGCACACCGCTGCCGGGGTTTTGTCCGGTGGTGAGCAACAAATGCTGACGCTGTGTCGTACCCTGATGGGCGATCCTGATCTGATCATGATTGATGAGCCGACCGAAGGTTTAGCGCCAAAAATCGTAGAACTGGTGGCTGAGTATTTGAAAGAGCTTAAGAATCGCGGTATTTCGGTTTTACTGGTTGAGCAGAAGCTGGCAATTGCGCTGGAGATTTCGCAACGGGTTTATGTCATGGGACATGGTTGCATCGTATTTGAAGGTACCCCAAGCGAATTACGTGCTAATGATGCAATCCGTCGTGAGTGGCTGGAAGTTTAAATATACTCCATCCTAGTAATATTTAATCGTCCAATGATTCTCTGGACAATCGGCATACTTTCCTGATTTTTAAGGGGAGTATGTCGAGTGATACGTGCTTAAAAAATTTTTACTTTGAAATAATACGATCGTACTATTTTGCGGTATAGTGAAAGTCGGTTAATTAAACGCAGGCATTTTAATGTTCAGTTTTTTATCTGGTGGTCGTTTTAAGTGTCCAGATTAAATAAACAAATCAGCCTGCCGAATGAACAATATTCAATAACATTTCAACCCTTAGGAAGAGACATGAGCGCAGAATATCAAGTCAACGGTAACGTCGCCGTCATCACGCTAAACAATCCCCCTGTAAATGGTTTGGGTCACTCCACTCGCAGTGCGATTGTTGAAGGTATGAAGCAGGCCCTCAACGATGACGCGGTCAAATCAATCATCATCACTGGTGCTGGCAAAGCATTCTCTGGCGGTGCAGACATCAAAGAATTTAATTCACCTAAAGCCATGGCGGAGCCAACGCTGCACACGGTGATTAATATAGTGGAAGGTTCCAGTAAGCCTGTTATCGCTGCGATACATTCTGTCTGCATGGGCGGTGGTCTGGAACTGGCGCTGGGTTGCAACTATCGTGTCGCTATCGCTGGCGCACAAATCGCTCTGCCAGAAGTTAAACTGGGCATCTTACCTGGTGCCGGTGGCACACAACGTTTGCCACGCGTATTAGGTTTAGAAATGGCACTGAACATGATCGTGTCTGGTACCGCAATCCCTTCTGAAAAACTCGCAAAAACAGCCTTGTTCAATGAAATGATCGAGGGCGATCTGATGCAAGGTGCGCTAGCATTTGCGGCCAAAGTCGCTGACGTACGTCCTCTGCCAAAAGTACGCGACATCAAAGTCAACTACCCAAATTACGAAGCGTTTTTACAGTTCTCCCGCAACACTGTGCGCGCGATGTCGGGGCCTTTCCCCGCGCCGCTGAAATGTGTTGAAGCCGTTGCGGCTTCCATCACGCACAAATTTGACGATGGTATTAAATTTGAGCGAGAGCTGTTTCTTGAGTTGGTCCAAACCACAGAATCTAAAGCCTTACGTCATGCCTTCTTTGGTGAACGTGCCGCCAGCAAACTGCCCGATGTACCGGAAGACACTCCGGTTCGCCCGATTAAATCGGTTGCCGTGATTGGTGCCGGCACCATGGGCGGTGGTATTGCGATGAACTTTGCTAATGCGGGCATCCCAGTGCAAATTCTGGAAATGAAGCAAGAAGCATTGGACAAAGGATTAGCAACGATTCGTAAAAATTACGAAAACACGCTGAAAAAGGGCAAATTGACCCAAGAGAAATTTGATCAGCGGGTTGCGCTGATCACTGGTACTTTATCTTATGAAGCCATCGGCCAAGCGGATATCGTAGTAGAAGCCGTATTTGAAGACATGGGTGTGAAAGAGCAAGTATTCAAAAAGCTCGATGAGGTCATGAAACCTGGTGCAATCTTGGCATCCAACACCTCCACACTCGACGTCGATAAGATTGCCAGTTTTACCAAACGTCCGGAAGATGTGATCGGAACGCATTTCTTCAGCCCAGCCAATGTGATGAAATTGCTGGAAATCGTCCGCGGCAAAAAAACGGCAAAAGACGTACTCGCTACGACCTTAGCATTGTCCAAAAAAATCAAAAAAACGGGCGTAGTTTCTGGTGTCTGCGATGGCTTTATCGGCAATCGTATGATCGAACAATATAGCCGCCAGGCAGGCTTCTTGTTGGAAGAGGGCTGCACTCCGGAGCAGGTTGATAAAGCTGTCGAAAAAATGGGTTTTGCAATGGGCCCGTTCCGCATGGGTGACTTGGCTGGCAATGATATCGGCTGGTATATCCGCAAACGTCGCTATTTGGAAAAGCCAGAAGTAACCTATTCCAAAACGGCAGATCTGCTGTGTGAGTTAGGGCGTTATGGTCAAAAAACCGGTGCAGGCTGGTATGACTACAAACCGGGCGACCGTAAAGCGTATCCATCGCAAATCGTCAACGACATGATCATCAAGCATTCAGCCGATCTTGGTGTAGAGCGCCGTAAAGTCAGCGATCAGGAAATTGTTGAACGCCTGATTTACGCCTTGGTGAACGAAGCTGCACACATTCTGGAAGAGGGCATCGCTACCCGTGCTTCAGATATCGATATGGTCTACTTAACCGGCTACGGCTTCCCTCTGCATCGCGGTGGCCCGATGTTCTACGCTGACACCGTTGGTTTGCCAAACGTCGTCATGGCGATGGACAAATACGCCAAAGGTCGTCATGGCGATGCATGGAAAGTAGCGCCGTTGCTGGCAAAACTGGCAGCAGAAGGAAAAAGCTTCAACGGTTAAATGGTATTGAGTAGTTCAACTGTATTTTTAGTTGAAATTTCGGCTTAAATTTCAACTGAGATAAAAAATGCGCAGCGTAAAACCTGCGCATTTTTTTGTTTTTACAGAATCAAGTCAAGATCGTTGTGGGTAGATTGTTTGTCTGCAATACAGTACTGATACATGTCTTGATGGTTCTGTAGTTTCTCTATCTGTTACAGCTTAAAACTAGTTTGCGATACATATACTCCCCGTGGTTTTTTAAAAATATGCCTGATTGTCCAATGATTATATGGACAATAAAATATACCTACCCATAGTATATGTTTCATGCAAAGAAAGAATGTTGAAGATTATTGAGCTTCCCCAACTTGTTTTGATTGCTTAATTGAACGTTGGGGATCTGTTCTTGACTTGGCTTAACTACGGATGGCGCGCTTCTCAAACAAGACTAATGCGCATGCGGCAGCAATAACAAGACCTGGCGATGCAGCAAGCATCACGCCACCAACACCCGCACCAGTGGCGAGAATTGCCCCGGCAATCAATGGTCCGCCGACTGCGCCCATGCGCCCGATAGTCAACGCCGTGCCGACACCAGTCGCACGGATATAAGTTGAGTATAGTTTGGGTGCCAGCGAATACTGAACCAACTGAGCACCCAAAGCGCAATATCCCGCTAAGCCGCCAGCCAATACCATCACGGCAAAACTATCAGACAATCCCAAGGCTGCAAGTGACAGCAACATACCTGTATAGGTCAATACAACCACCATCGCGGGGCGGGTGCGATCGAGCAGGCGACCAGTCAACAGGGCACCTGCTGCACCACCGAGA
Organism: Undibacterium sp. GrIS 1.8; assembly: GCF_040544445.1. NCBI lineage: Bacteria > Pseudomonadati > Pseudomonadota > Betaproteobacteria > Burkholderiales > Oxalobacteraceae > Undibacterium > Undibacterium sp. GrIS 1.8. Next base: position 126,808 of record NZ_JBEONQ010000007.1, read on the forward strand.
TTAAAAAATATTTGTACGATACTGGCGTGTGAGCGATCGATTCCTTGCCGCATCAGCAGAGAGGGCAGCCAATTTAATAGCAGATATAAAGTGGTGATCGTAAAAAAGAATCCTAGCCATAGTAGGGTAGTTGAGTGCCACATTTTGTGCCGGAACAGGTCACTAAATGCGGTTTGCGTAGTAGCTTGACGTTGTCCCCGACTAAGGTTCTCTTTTTGAAATGCACGAGATTCCGGTAACCAAATGAGTAATGCTATTGCGACGATAATTGGCAATAAGCCACCGATATAAAAAAGGCTACGCCAGCCATAACCCAGATTTAACATGCCAAACAGAGAGGCTAGCGCGCCGCCTAAAGGTACGCCGCAATAAGTCATGCTGACAGCTGTACTGCGATACTTTTCCTCGAAGGCTTCCGACGATAATAAGATCAGGACTGGTAGCGCTGCACCCAAACCTAGCCCCGTCATTAAGCGAGCTGCCAAAAAACTTGAATAATCCCAGGCATATACAGAAGCGAGTGAAAATACACCAAAAAGAATGACTGAGATGACCAGTATCATTTTGCGGCCGATTTTGTCCGCCAGTCTGCCGCCAACAAAACCACCGGGCAAGAGACCAAGCAAGCCAGCGCTGAACATCCATCCCATTTGTGCCGGGCTTAACTTAAATTCTGCACCGATGCCAGATGCGGCAAGACCAGTGACCTGTAAATCTAGTCCTTCTAGTAAAGCGACTATAAAACATAAAGCTATCGTTCTCACACTTCCTTGCCTGAAATTCGAGTTGGTGGTCATTTTGTCTCCTTTGGACGGCGCTTTTTGCGCCTTATATTTTGTGGATGTTTTTGTGGATATTTATGCGTGTAATTTCAAAAAACTTTTATTGCTGTTTCTGTCGTTGCCTCTACTGCTACTTTTATTTCTGTTGCGGGCTGTCGCTATACTTCGCTTAACTTGCAAGAATGCAGGGCGCATCATCACTGTCATACATCTGGTCAACCAGATCAGCACGGTTGATGAGTACGGCACGCTGGTTAATTGACCCTTTATCGGTAATTTCGCTTTTATTCAGTGATGGTGCTTCCTCCATCAGCATTAAGCGGGCAATACGAGAGGCCGATCCAGTCGCGTTTTCATTTAAACGTTTTAGTAAGTGATGGAAATAAGCGCGAACCGCCGGACTGGAAAATACCTCAGATGCATGTGCATCGGCAGTTAAACCGGCTAAAAGAATGCAATTATCCAGGCGTGGAAAAATGAACAGACCTATCGTGTCCCGGTTGATTCCAGTCACAACAACGTCTTGTATATAAGGCGCTCCCTCGCTAATCACCTTTGCCCTAAGCGGACCGACACTGACAAAAGTACCGCTACTTAACTTAAAATCTTCAGCAATCCGACCATCAAACATGAGTCCAATTTCTGGAGCTGCCGGATCGACAAAACGGACAGCGTCACCGGTCCGGTAAAAGCCTTCTTCATCAAAAGCGTCTGCGGTATTTTGGGCTGCCCGCCAATATCCCGGCATTACATGCGGCCCTTTGAAGCGCACTTCAAATTTGTCACCCAACAAGACAAGTTTTACTTCACAACCGGGCGCAGGTAATCCGACGTAACCTGCCATCATTACCGGACCTGTTGTGAAGGTACATGATGGCGACGTTTCGGTCATTCCCAGTCCGGCCATCATCCGTATCCTCTCGCCACAATGTTGTGCAGTCACGCGGTCAAGACGATTCCATGCAGCTTGAGAGAGTGCGGCTCCGGCAAAGAAAAATAATCGCATGCGTGAATAGAAGCGTTCACACAATGCACTATCTTTTTCCAGTGCCTCAGTTAACAGCTCCCATCCTTTTGGCACATTAAAAAATACGGTAGGAGAAATTTCACGCAGATTGCGCAATGTCTTATGGAAGTCTTGCGTGGTAGGTTTGCCATCGTCAACATAGTAACTACCACCATTGTATAAAGCGATACCAAAATTATGGCTACCGCCAAAAGTGTGATTCCAGGGTAGCCAATCCATCAATACAGGGTCTTGCTCACCAAAAAATGGAAACGTCTGCAATAGCATTTGCTGGTTACTGCACAGCATGCGATGTGTGGTAATTACAGCCTTGGGTGAATTAGTGGAGCCAGACGTGAACATAAACTTAGCGATGGTATCTGCAGTCACTGTTGCAGAAACCCTATCTATGCTATCGATTGGCGTTGTCAGTAATGTTTCAAAGTGACAAGTCTCGCGTCCAGCAACTGAACCCTGTTCCAGCACGATGACAACGTCTTCAGGCACAGCACTAAGAATTGCTTTACTAAATAAGCTGCCACTGCTGGCATACACCATGCCGGGCGTGACATGCTGCACCAGCTGCGCCAATTTTCCAAGATCGGTTGCGACGATAGAGTAGGCCGGCGATACCCGGCAATAAGCGATCCCTGCCAGCATGGCACCCATTGCCAGCAGCAAGTGCGGCGCATCGTTCGCTGACAATATCATTAATGGACGTTCTGCCGACAGACCAGCATTGAGCAAGGCTTGTCCAATATGCCGCGCCTGGCGGAATACCTCGCAATAAGTCAGTTTGATCCAATCTCCGTCAGCTCCTCGAGTCGCAAGCAAAATCCGATCTGGGTACTGTTCTGCACCTCGTATCAGGCAGTCACTCAGACGTTCAGGATATTTTTGTAAAGGTTCTGTGGCGTTAATACGCCATAGTCGATCAGACTCTTTTTTTACTGTTGCAATTACCTCTGCCACCGCTACCGGGCGGTACTGCGACAAGTCCAGGTGACTGGCATGTGTCGCATGCTCTCGAACGACTTGGTTCATCGTCATCTCCATTTCAGATCGGATAGTGACGACTACCAGTCTGAATGGTAATCCAGCGCAGTTCGGTGAACTCATTGATAGCAGCTGTGCCACCAAAGCGACCGTAGCCACTTTGCTTTACACCACCAAACGGCATTTGCGCCTCATCATGAACTGTGGGTCCGTTGATATGGCAGATGCCTGATTCGATACGTCTTGCCATTGCAAGGGCGCGCGTAATGTCACGGCTGAAGACTGCCGCAGAAAGCCCATAATCGCTGCTGTTTGCTACTTTAATCGCTTCATCGTCGCTACCGACGCGTAATATTCCTACGACTGGACCGAAAGATTCTTCTGTATAAAGTCGCATGGCCGGCGTCATGTGATCTACAACGGTTGCCTGTACCACATTGCCCTGATGGCGCAATGGTCCGGTAGGTAATATCGCGCCGTTAGCAACGGCGTCTTCTACTGTTGCGACTACGCGATCTGCTGCATGCACATCAACCATGCCGCCCAGAATCGCCTCTGCATGTCCAGATACTTCCGCATGCAGCGTCAAGGCCTTTGCCGTCAGTTTTTGTACGAACAGATCGGCAATCTCATGTTGAACAATAATTCTGTCGGTGGACATGCAAATTTGCCCTTGGTTAAAAAAGGCACCGAAAGCAGCTGCTTCAACTGCTTCGTCAACATCCGCATCGTTTAAGACAATCAGGGCATTTTTCCCACCTAACTCCAGTAATACTGGCTTTAAGTATTTAGCCGCTTGCTGCGCGATGATTTTCCCGACCCTTGTAGAGCCGGTAAAGTTGATACGCTTTACCGCAGGATTGGCAATCAAGCGCTCAACGATCGCTGGGGCATCCTCAGGTGCGTTGGTGATGACATTGACGACACCTTCTGGAAAACCAGCCTCCTGAAAGACTTGTCCGATTAGACTGTGTATCGCCGGACAGATTTCCGATGCCTTTAATATGACAGTATTACCACAAGCCAAAGGCATGGCGATGGCTCGCGTTCCCAAAATGACGGGTGCATTCCAAGGAGCAATCCCAACAACAACGCCACAAGCCTGACGTATTCCCATTGCCATGCTGCCCGGAACATTCGATGGAATGATGTCGCCTTTAATTTGGGTCGTCATTGATGCTGCTTCACGCAACATGCCCGCAGCGAGGGCTACATTGAAATGGTACCAACCGGGCATACCGCCCGCCTCAGCAATCGCTCTGGCTACAAATTCGCTTGCGTACCCCTCCATCACATCCGCTGCTTTGAGTAGCAAACGTCGGCGCTCCGCTGGCAGCATGGCTGACCATGCCGGAAAAGCGGATGCCGCCGCAGTTACTGCAGCATCTGCATCTTCTGGTGTGGCTGCGGATGCGATGCTGGCCAGCTCGCCGTTCGCTGGATTCATCCGTTGATAGGTAGCTTGAGTTGAGGCGGCACGAGTCGCCCCGCCAATGAATAGACGAACATTGAACATACTGAAATCTCCTCGGCAAACAGCCCGGTTGGTCTCGCCTGTATCGACAATCTGGCAGACGTACTGTCTGCCAATATCTGTCTGGCGTTATATATTTTTGAATTGTTTTGAATTGTTTTAAATTGTTTTAATCGTTTTAGACGTGCACTGCTGATCTTTTCAAATCACACTTAGCACATGTCTTCAAGCACGTTTATACGTTTGCAAACCCGGTTTAATCGTTTTTTCGTCCAGGAATTGTTTTAAACCTTCCTGGCGACCTTTTTCAGGGTCACGATGATTAGACTGATCGACTTTTGCATACAGATAGTCTTCGTTTTGCTCCCAATTGAGTTCACGACAACGTTTAAAGCCTTGTTTTGCAAAACGTAAAACCACAGGATTTTTAGCCAATAGTTTTTGTGCGAGCTCAATCACCGCCTCGCGTAATTCTGCACGTGGCACACTTTTGTTCACCAATCCCATTTCAGCTGCCTGCTTACCAGTGAAAGTATCGCCGGTCATAATGTAATGCAAGGCGTTACGATGCCCCATCGTGTCAGCAACCGCTTTACTGACTAAATTCCCGGGAGGAATGCCCCAATTTATTTCAGACAGACCAAAAACAGCCTCATCTGCAGAGATCGCCAGATCGCAGGCAACTAGCGGCGAGAACGCTCCGCCAAAACACCAGCCATTGACCATGGCGATGGTCGCCTTGTTATACATGCGCAATAATTTCCATTGCCATTGAGAGCAATCTCTGCGCATTCTTTCTTGGACGATTTCTGGCTGGCCATCGGTTTCGCGGAAGTATTCTTTTAAATCCATACCTGCTGACCAAGCGTCGCCTTCTCCAGTTAATACCAAAACATCGACGTCAGAATCTAGCTCAAGCGTATCGAGTACATCGATCATTTCGCGATTAAGTGTCGGACTCATTGCATTACGCTTGCTTGGACGGTTTAATGTGACCCAAGCGATACCATCCGCTACATCAACTTTTACAGTGCTCCAGCGCGTGTCATAATTTGCGATAATTTCTCCTCTGTTTTTATAAGGTTTAATATCAGGCTACCTGATACTTAACTTATAATATAACTATTCCAAAACAAATAACAAGAAATATTTGAAATTTTTTTACAATGAAAAAATTGACGACAATAACGACAGCAACGACACCTACAACTGATGTCAAACCAATAGGAATCGCATATCTCATTGGACGGATTGATCATGTGCTGAATCGACGGCTACGCGACAGTCTTGCTGTTTTAGGCCTGACAGCACCGCAATACACAGCCTTGTCGGTATTAAACGCACAAAGCCAATTATCAAACGCACAGTTGGCGGAGCGATCCATGGTGTCACCTCAATCAGCGAATGAGATGGTCAAGACGATGGAGAGTCGAGGATGGATAGAGCGCCAGCCAGATGCTAGCCATGGTCGTATCATTCAGATCAGCTTGACGGAATCTGGACAAAGTTTATTAAAAAACTGTGATATTGCGGTTGCAAAGCTAGAGGTTGCGATGCTTGCAGAACTCGGCGCAGATGAATGTACTGCCTTGCACGGACAGTTAAGAAAATTGTTACGGTCAATAGGGTCCATGATGATAGACCCTGCTCATATGTAAAAAAATAAATAAATCTCAAATCCTATGTCAACACACCGTAGTTCAGACCTTATGTAAATGCGTCAGCGCTGGCGTGGACTTGCACCAGGTTTGTAAAGAGGATCAGCTTTTTTACAAACTTAATGCTTAATCCTTTTCATCAAAATTGGTCATTCATTTGCTTTAAATATTGTCTGAACCAGGTCAGTGCAGGGTCTTTTTCTTTATAGCGATGCCACTGTATCATTTCTATCAGAGCAGGAATCTTGAACGGCAAGGGCACCGATTTGAGCGGTAAATAGTTCATATATTCGTCAGCTAGTTTTTTTTGTACTGTGGCAATGCGATTGGTACCGATAAGGTAGCGTGGCAGACAATTAAAACTGAGAGTAAATATCTCGACCTGTCGTTCTATTTTCATTTGCGCTAAGAACACATCGCCATGTGTGAGTCCGCGTGGCGTAACAGCTTTCACAACGACATGCCCCATACTGCAATATTGCTCTAATGAGCATTCATTCCCGACATACGGATTGTCTTCTGATACGAGGCAAACATAGCTGTCTTCAAATAAAACTTCTGCAGGATGTGTGGAAGAAATCAAACTCTTTGGCATGATGAGCAAATCAATTTCACCTCTATCCAGTGCCTCACTGTGAGTATCTGTCGGTGGCACCATATCAAATGTGATCCCTGGGGAAATTTGTTGTATTTTTCGCAGAGCGCCACTCATCAATACGGTCGATATGTAATCCGACATCATCAAAGTAAAGTTTCGTTTTGCTGTAGCGGGATCAAAATGTGGTCGCAGATCTATCGTCGATTGCACCTGCAACAAAATATCGCCTACCGAACTGGCAATCATGTCCCCCAATGGAGTGGGTACCATTTTTCTGCCGACTAATACCAATATCTCATCATCAAAATACTCACGCAATCTGGCAAGTGCGCCACTCACACTAGACGGGCTTAAATGCAACAACTGACTGGCGCGCGTAATACTTTTTTCTTTTAGTAAAACATCCAGCGCCACCAGTAAATTCAGATCTAGTCCTTTGAAATGCATGTGTATTCCTTCATTGATGAGCATTCGGTTATACCGAAAGTATAGTTCGAAACAAACGATTTCACTGAAACTTCACACTCAACTAAAGTTCGTCAAAGCGATCAATTCGTCACAAAAATAAAGATTGTGCCGACGACATCCATAAAAATGACAACGAGAGACAAATGAGATTAATCACCTACGTTTATGAAGAGCGGATGGAAATCGGCGCTCTGTTTTCTGGCGACACTTGCCTTGTCAGGCTACAGGCTGCTTTCTTCCAGCAGCATGGTAAATCAAGCTTACATTTGGCAACAATGCTCACTTACCTGGCTGGAGACAAGCTCGCGTATGAAGCCGCAATCTCAGCAATGGAATATGGAATACAAAATTCTGCCTCTGAGTTAGTGCTCAACATCACCGCGGTAAAAATGCTGGCGCCAGTTCCTACACCGGAATCGATACGGGAGTTCATGAATTTTGAACAGCACGTCATCAATGCAACGCGTAAATATGGAATGAAACCATGGCGTGCAAAACTTGATCTTTGGATAGAGAAAACCTTTGGTCGTCAACATACGCTGGCTTACACCAGCAGTCTGCCTTGGTATGAGCGGCCGGTTTATTACAAAGGAAATCGTTTTTCTGTCGTCGGTAATAACGCGGATATTGTGATGCCGTCTTACACCAACGTATTTGATTACGAACTTGAATTCGGTATTTATTTATGTAAGCGCGGGTACGATATCAATGTCAATCAGGCTCGCAGCTACATCGGTGGTTACACGATTTTTAATGATTTTTCTGCCCGTGATATTCAAGGTCGAGAAATGGGCGGACGTTTGGGCCCAGCAAAAGGAAAAGACTTTGATACCGGCAATTGTATGGGGCCAGTATTGGTCACGCCGGATGAAATTCCTGATCCCTATGCATTGACAATGAGTGCCCGCATCAATGGCGACGAGGTATCGCGCGGCAATAGTCGTGACATGTATTTCAGCTTTGAAGAAGTGCTTGCCTATGTGTCGAAAAGCGAGACTTTGTATCCGGGAGAATTTTTTGGTTCTGGCACCTGCTCTGGAGCGCAGGGCATGGGATGCGGTCTCGAACACGGTCGCTTTCTGAAGGCGGGGGATGTGATTGAGCTGGAGGTTGAACATATCGGTATATTGCGCAACAAAATCGTCGCATAGGAAAAAATAGAGCAAGAATTTGCGGTGACTCGTAGAGGTACAAAGATGCCCTCACCGCATAGAAAAATTAAACAATGGAGACAAGTATGAAAACAGTAAAACATTATTTATTAGTTGTAGCGGCAGTGGCAATACAGCTATTTAGTGCCACCACCATGGCACAAACACCCGTCGTGTTTGGTTATACCGGGATTTCTGATTTTGCCGCCGCATTTGTTGCAAAAGATAAAGGCTTCTTCAAAAAACGTGGGGTGGATGTTGAGCTTCAATTGATCACCTTAACGTCTAACATTCCGCCTGCACTGCAGTCAGAGTCAATACAGATTGGCGGTATCGCGCCAAGCACCTTGCTCATGGCGACATCGAGCGGCCTTGACTTGGTTACATTTGCAAGTGCCTCGCTTAGTGACAGCAACGCAAAAAATCCTGGGCTACTACTTAAAGCGGGCTCTGACATTCGTACTCCCGCAGATTTCGTCGGTAAAAAAATTGGCGTTCCAGGTCTGAGTGGAGCCTTGCATGTATTGATACGAAAATGGTTTTTCTACAAAGGAGTCGATGCGAAAAAAATCAACTTTATTGAAATTCCATTTCCACAGATGAACGACGTACTGAAAGGTGGAAACGTCGATGCGGTCGTGGTCGCAGATCCTTTCATGAGCCGGATCGAGCAAAGCGGGGTTGGATCAGTCTATGCCAATCTTTCAAAAGATCTGCCTGACGGTTTCTCAGTAGTGGTATATGCAACTACACGTCAGTGGGCCAAGAAAAATCCAGTTGTTCTCAAAAATATTAATGACGCTCTGGCAGAAGCGGTTGAGTTTGCTTTAGCGAATCCGCAGGCAACCCGCGGCATCATCGGGAAATATGTAAAGGTTCCACCACAAGTTCTGGAGACGCTACCCATACCCAAGTTGAGCACTGAGATTACAGCGAATCATCTTAGTTTTTGGGTGAATGCAATGCGTCAGCAAGAAATGTTCAAGACGCCAAATAAAGAAGCCTACAAGAACACGCCTGATCTTGCGTCCATCATTGTCCGGTAAGTTTGCGTTGAATTGGAGACTTCATCATGAGTGCATCAGTTCTGGCATTGCGTACCAATGCGGCTGTCAATTATCCGGCTGCCAGCAGCCAAACCTCAGTCAATACAGAAAATAACCCAGCGCCAACTATTCTTAGATTCAACAAAGTTTCATTAGATCTTGGTGGCCGCCGCATTATCAACGAACTCGATTTCTCGATGGCGAAGGGAGAATTCGTTTGCGTAGTCGGCCCCTCAGGTTGTGGAAAGACGACTTTGCTGCGCTTGATGACGGGGTTGATTACGCCGAGTTCCGGGCAAATATTACGCGGCGATAGCGTGATCACCGGACCGTCCAGAGACGTTGCCATTGTTTTTCAGGATTATGGCAAAGCCTTGCTGCCATGGCGTACTGTCGCGGGAAACGTGGCCTTAGCTTTAGAGGCGATGGGAATGCCGAAGGTAGAGCGTTCTGATCGGATCATGCGCTTACTTGCCAAGGTGGGTTTATCCAAACATGCCGGGAAATATCCTGCAGAGTTATCCGGTGGCATGCAGCAACGAGTACAAATCGCACGTTGTCTTGCGCAAGAGCCAGCCATCCTTCTGATGGATGAACCCTTTGGTGCGCTTGATGCGATGACTCGTCAAGGTTTGCAAGATGAATTGTCCGACATTGTTGCAGAGACTGGCACAACAGTGCTGTTTATCACCCACGACTTGGAAGAGGCGATTTACTTAGGGGATCGCATCATCGCCTTGCGTGCTAATCCGGGGCGTAGCCAAACCAGTTTAGCGCAATCACTATCCGTGTCGCTCCCTCGTCCCAGAGACCAGTTGACAACGCGAGAGGATAGTAATTTCTTAAAGCTACGTCGTGAATTGTTTGATTTTATTCAGGAGCATCACGAATGAAATCACAGTCACAACAACTCAGGCAGCAGTTAGCGTTTCTACGCGGATGGGTAGTTCCTTTTAGTTTACTGATTATTGCTGAAACGGCGATGCGGCAGTCTGGCATACAAAGCGATGCCCTTGCAAAGCCGAGCGATGTCATCGTTGCTTTAAAAAATGCAAGCAATGAGGGAGATTTGTGGCGAGCGACAAAACAAACGCTTGGTGCCGCATTGGCAGGTTTGGCGTTGGGTGGTGGTGTTGGTCTGATGATTGGGTGTTGGTTCGGCTTATCGCCCATTTCTTCGCGTTTAGGTGCTTTAACTGTGCAGTTGCTTATGCCCATTCCGTCGGTAGCATTGATACCCATTGCAATGATGATTTTTGGCTTTGGGTATCGGATGGAAATCATCGTCGTTGCATTCACTTGCTGCTTTCCCATGCTGATATTGACTAAAAATGCTGTAGGTCATGTTGAACGTCAATTATTGGATGTCGCAAAAGTCTTGGGACTATCAAGCCATGATCAGGTGAGAAAAATTATTTTTCCGGCGGCATTGCCACGAATTTTTATCGCATTTCGACTATCAGCAGGAATAGCGCTGGTGGTAGCAATCACGGTTGAAATTGCGGCGAATCCTTACGGACTTGGTTACGCAATGATGTCGGCACAACAGAATCTACAGCCTCAATTAATGCTGGCACTGTTGGCGTGGATAGGCTTGATTGGCTGGGCGATGAATGCATTTCTCGTTCGCTTACAACTCCGTCTTTTCTCACCTCGCATGATAAGAGCAGCAGGATGAATCATTTATCAAACTCATCATTCCGGCTCTTGTGCCATATCGGTAGCGTGTCTGTAACCATAGCCTTGCTTGGTCTTTGGGCATTGATTGCCGAGAAACAGTGGATATCTCCCGTATTTTTACCCGGACCTGCAGCCACATGTCAAACAGCGTTCAATATTTACCACCTGTCAGCGTCCAAATTTTTCCACTTTATCGGCTTGTTCAGAACGATTTTTGCTGTGCTTAAATCGGTAAGAATCGTTCCCGGTTTCCAAGATGTCGCAATGGTGCGTAACACGGTCAAGCAAAGCGGTAGTCATTTTTGCATCACCAAAGACCTGTACCCACTCGCCGAATGACAAATTGGTCGTAATGATGAGCGAGGTTTTTTCATAGAGATGGCTGATCAGATGGAACAGCAATGCACCTCCAGAAGCGGGAAACGGCAAATATCCCAGCTCATCTAAAATGACAGCGTCCATCAGGCAGAGCTGTTTCGCCAGATTGCCGACCTTTCCCTGACTCTTCTCTCGTTCCAACTGGTTGACCAGATCGACCGCATTAAAGAAACGCACCCGCTTGCCATGATGGATTGCCGCGACACCGATGGCAGTGGCCAAATGCGACTTGCCGGTGCCAGTA